>CALPIR020000064.1 GCA_943323675.2 Chitinophaga pinensis
ATTTGATCAATTAATTGCATTTGTACCAGAGCTACTTGTGGTAATTGATGCCCAAGGTAATTGTGTATTTGGTAATGATATAGCGCAACAATTGCTGCAACAGCAACTAAGTCTAACAGATTTACCGCACAACCCAATTAATGTGTTAGCTAAGGTTAATAAACAACAGTATTTAATTGATGTAGAGCACATTAGGCAACACATTTTAGAAGGAGATGTTTACGAGTTAAATTACTGTACAGAATTTTATCATCCCAATGCCAATATCAATCCTTATCAGGTATACGATAAGTTGATGGGTAAATCGCCAGTACCATTTGGTGCATTTTTTAAATGGGATAAAAAGTATTTATTATGCGCTAGTCCTGAAAGGTTTATAACTAAGTTAGGAGATAGAGTATATACACAACCCATTAAAGGAACCACACCGCGAAGCGAGAATAAAGTAGAGGATGAATTACAAAAACAGCATTTGTTAAATAGCGAAAAAGAACGAGCTGAGAATTTAATGATAGTTGATTTGGTGCGTAACGACTTAGCGCGCACGGCACAAACAGGTACCGTTATGGTTGATGAATTGTTTGGTATTTACAGCTTTAAACAAGTGCATCAAATGATATCAACCGTTAGTGCAAAACCCAAGCAGGAGGTAAGTGGGGTTGAAGTTATTAAACAAGCTTTTCCTATGGGTAGCATGACGGGTGCACCAAAAATTATGGCGATGAAATTAATTGAGCAATATGAGCAAACCCAACGTGGATTATACGCAGGAGCGGTAGGGTATTTTGCACCCAATGGTAATTTCGATTTAAATGTGGTGATACGCAGTTTGCAATTTAATGCCCATACCAATTACTTAAGTTTTGAAGTGGGCAGCGCCATCACCTATGATTCGAAAGGTGAGCAAGAATACGAAGAGTGCTTACTAAAAGCTAGCGCCATGGTTAACGTGTTATTGGGCGAGTAAAATAAACTATTGCTTTATTTATTTTGGCATCGGATTAATTACAAATTTTGGATAATTGATAATGCGTTAATTCGGATGCATGTTTTATAAAGGCAATTATGTTCCGTGATTTTAGGTAAACTCCATATTTATTGCATATTCTGTAATCATTATTGGGTTAAAAGTATCAATCATTACGGCTAATTCTTTGGTTAATTTATTACCCATGTTGCGCTCAATAGGTTCAGGGTGTATGCTATGTGTTAAACCTCCAGGATGTATACTAAAAAGCCCTTTTTCTTTGCTGTTATGGCTCATTATATTGCCATCAACATAATACAACAAAGAATCACTGTATAAATTTCGGTGGTTATAATTACTAGGAATACCATTAGGTTTATAACCGAATGTATGCGGTACGAATGAACAAATATCAAAGTTACGTCCTTGGAAAGTTTGGTGTATGGTGGGCTGCATGGCTACGTTTGCAGTAACTGGTTCAAAATTAAAAATCGAGAATGCATATGGGTAAATAGAGCCATTCCAACCCACAACATCGAAAGGATGTTTGCTTTGTATATAGGGATAAATCAGACCAAGTTTTTTGATATTTATTAAAAATTCGCCTTCTTCATTATGTGTTTTTAAATGAATAGGGAATTTAAAATTGTGTTCATAAAAAGGAGAATGCTCTATAAATTGTCCGTAAGCATTGTGGTATGTTGTTGGTATTTGTATTGGCCCTTCAGACTCAACCAACAATAAATGATTATCCGCTGTATCGAATTTAAACTGATAAACTGTACCACGGGGCACAAAAATATAATCTCCATACTCAAAAGGGATTTTGCCATACATGGTTTTTAAAGTGCCCGATCCATTATGTACAAAAAATAACTCATCAGCATCTGCATTTTTATAAAAGTAATCAGTCATACTTTTTGATGGAGCAGCAATGCCAATGCTCATATCGGTGTTTACAAAAAGCATTTTTCTACTATCTATATAATCATCAGATGGGGTAGTTTTAAAGCTCTGGAAGCTGCGCGTGTGTAAATTATCATAAACAGCTATTTTAGGTTTAACTGCATATGGTGCTCCATTCGATTTTAAAATATTGGGCGGGTTGAGGTGGTAGACCAATGACGCCAGATCCGAAAAGCCTGAAATACCAAATATCTCTTTGTGGTAGAGGTTTTCGTTTGGTGTGCGAAAAATGGCATTTTGTTTAGCTGGTAAAACTCCCTCTTTACGATAAATTGGCATAAGATTAATAGTTAGGTTTGATAGAAACAATTAATACCCTTTCCTTATCGTAAAGTTATGTTTACTTACAGCTTCTGGCGATGATATTTTTCAGTTAAACCTATGATATTTAGCAATAAATAAAACCAAATGGATGGGTAAGGGGTGTGCAAGAGATATAAATGGAAAGAGGCGCCTAAGCGCCTCTTATTTTACAAAAACGATAAGCCGGGTTCTGTTACGCTCCGTTACCGGAGTATGCTTGTCATTTATCTGGCTCCAACTTCACAGCGGGAATCTAGCAGCCTACCCATTACGAAAGTGCGAGCAGCACTTTGTACTACATTGCTGTAACACCTCGTAACCTATTTGGCCTTGCAACACATAAGGTTTGCCATGCACCATACATTGCTGCATAGCCGGTGGTCTCTTACACCGCCTTTTCACCCTTACCAAACATTGCTGCTTGGCGGTATATTCTCTGTGGCACTTTCTGTAAATCCAACATTACATTGGTTTTCCTACCCGTTAGGTAGTATGTTGCTCTTTGTTGCCCGGACTTTCCTCTTCCCATATTGCAGGGAAGCGACAAGCTGTTTTTGCGTAACAAAGGTATGATACAACCATTGTTTAAGTCAACTTAAAAAAAAAGTAACAAGCAAGGCTCATAGTAGCATGCAGGAAAATAATAAGAAACCAATTATTGTATACCTGTTTCAGCAACAAATTGCTAGACCTTGTACTTGTTTTTTAAATAATCGTAAATGGCGTGTTGAGCACGTATTGGCTTGCCATTATTACGAACAAACTTATTGTCAAAATCACTATCAATTAAACGGGCTTTGGTATTATCGTTTAACTGTATATCTATAATGGCACGCAATTCTTCTTTTATGCCTTCATCGTAAATTGGAAAACCGCACTCAATTCGATTAAATAAGTTTCTCGACATCCAATCGGCACTAGCCAGATATACCTTTTCGTTACCATCATTGGCAAAAATATATACACGTGCATGTTCTAATAACCTATCTATTATACTAATTACACGAATGTTATCACTCAGTCCAGCAATACCAGGTACAATTGCGCAAACACCACGAACAATCAAATCAATTTTAACACCAGCTTTGCTGGCATCGTATAGTTTTTTAATCATGTCCTCATCCAACAAACTATTCATTTTAGCAATTATGTAAGCTTGTTTACCCGCTTTGGCATTTTTAATTTCATTATCAATAGCCTCTTCAAATCGTTTGGCCATATTATCTGGGGCAACCAAAATGTGTTCAAACTTTTGCTTACGCGGACTTTGAAACAACATATCCATTAACCGTTCTAGGTCGTTGGTGTATTTGGTGTTTTTGGTAAGTAATCCATGATCGCAATAAATGCGCGAGGTTACACCATTATAATTACCTGTAGCCAAATGCGCATAGGTTACTTTTTTCCCTTCTTCGTTGCGATAAATAACACACACTTTGGTGTGCACCTTTTGGCCAGGTTTACCGAAATGAACCCTTGCTCCAGCTTCTTGTAATTTGTTTGTCCAATAAATATTGTGCTCCTCATCAAACCTAGCCTGAAGCTCCATTAATACGGTTACTTTTTTTCCGTTTTTAACCGCATTAATTAATGCGTTTACTACATTGCTGTGTTTGGCTACACGGTATAAAGTAATTTTAATGGCTTGCACGTGAGGGTCTATAGCCGCTTCGCGCAACATCCTAATTAAGTAATCAAAACTTTGGTAAGGGTGATTAAGGAAATAGTCTTTTTGAGTAATGGCTTCGAACATGGTTTTGCTATTGTCTAACTCAGGAATAGCAAGTGGAGTAAAATCAGGATAATAGTGTTCTGGTTTTCCCACTTTAGGGAAATCCATAAAATCTTTGAAGTTATGGTAACGCCCTCCAGCAATTAAATTCACGTTACGCAATTGCAGTTTATCCAATAACAAATCAAGCATTACCTTTGGCATATCTGCATCATAAACAAACCTTGTAGGGATGCCAATAGAGCGTTGTTTTAAACTTCGCTGAATTTTCTCTAACAGGTTACGTTTGTAATCCTCACTGTCATCATCTATAGTAAACTCAGCATCGCGAGTTAATTTTATGGTATATGCTTCAAATTCATCATAATCAAAAATATTAAATATGCGGTGTAATGAGGTTCTAATTACATCGTCAAGGTACATGATGTTTTTATGTACGCCATCTTCGGGCAGTATGAAAAATCGGTTTAATGGGCTTTGAGGGATTTCAATAATGGCATGTTTAGGACTGTAAGCTTTTTTCGAGTCATTCATCCTAATAGCCAAGTATATGCTGCGGTCGCGCAAATGCGGCACATGCTTTAATTCGTCAATAATAACAGGAAACAAATAAGGCATAACTTCACGTTTGGCATAATCTACTACCGCACTTTTTTGTGCATTGGTGAGTTCTTTTAAATCCAGTATGTGTATGTTATTTTCTTCTAGTTTTTCGCTAATTTCCTCATAAGCACGGTTAAATCGCTCACTTTGCAAAACTGCTATTCGCTGTATTTCAGATAAAATTACATCTGGTGGAAATTGTATATGTGAACGTTTTCCTATTTTCTGGTTACGCAGTAAAATAGCCACGCGCACCCTAAAAAACTCATCATTATTAGATGAAAATATAGCTAAAAATTTAAGTCGTTCAAGCAGGGGAGTCTCTTCATTTTCAGCCTCCTGAAGCACGCGCTCATTAAATAGCATCCAGCTTATCTCTCTGTCTTTAAATAAGTACCCTTTGTATTCTTTAATCATAGCTTATACTGCAAAAGTAAGTGATATATACTTATTAATCTTTAGGCAAGTAAACACCTAAATGTGTGTAAGCCAATTTTAGTATACAACCTATAGTTTATTTAACATTTACATCACATTGTAAACTATTTTGGTATGGTTTTTAGTTTTACATAAAATAACATTTAGTTTGCAACAACGTTTATAAAATAAATACCAATTTTTTGTATGAAGAAAATAATTATGATGCTTACTGCTGCCGGTTTAATACAAGTAGCGCAGGCGCAAAAAAGCAACGTAGAGAGTGCGGCCATTTATTTACGCAACTCCGAAATAGCAGATGCTAAAAAGGCCATTGATGAAGCCGCTATTCATGAGGAAACCAAAAACGACCCCAAAATGTGGTACTACCGCACTGCAATTTATGATACCATTTTGCGTAATAAAGATTACAGCAGCTTGGTTGATGGAAATACAATTGAGAAATTTGTATTAGCGGCTAAAGGTTGCGTAAGTAGCGATGAGAAAAAACGCTATGAGTGGTATTGCGCAAATCAAGCCATTATACAATCATCTTTTGATGCATACAATGCGGCTTTTACCGCTTTGCAAGAAAAAGACTACGATAAGGCTGTGAAGTTTTTTGAATATGTAATTGCAAATATTTCATTAGATAAAGACGGACAGTTGAAGAAAAACAACTTAACTGATAAAAATATTTACAATGCCATTTATCGCTCGGCTTTTGCAGATGGGAAATTTGAAATATCTCGTACTTACTCTAAAAAGTTAATTGATATGGATTATAATGATCCATTAATTTATTACTTTAATGCAGAAACCTTCCTACAATCGGGTGATACCACGAAGGCACTTGAAATTGTAAGTATGGGGCGTAATAAATTTACCAACGATAAGGATTTAATTAATTACGAGCTGAACATATACTTAAAACAAGGCAAATCGGATGTGTTGTTAAATAAGGTTAACGAGGCTTTGAGCAGTGACCCTGATAACAGTACTTTAATTTATGTACGTGGTAACATTTACGATAAATTTGCGGCAGACAAATATACTGCAGCAGAAAAAGCCCAAGATGAAGCCGAGAAGTTGGAGAGGAAAGCTAAAAATGAAAAGGTACCTGCCAACAAAACCAAATTAATGGCCCAATCAAAAAAACAAAATATTTTAGCTGATTCATTGATGAAAGAAATGAGGGCAAAAGCTATTCTAGCTGAGGTTGATTATAAACGTAAAATAGAGTTAGATCCCGAAAACGTTGATGGTCATTATGCCATGGGTGCTTTGTTAAACAATTATGAGAACAGCATTATAGTAAATAAAATAAATAAAACTACTGGCACTGACCAACAAGAGTACGATAAGAAGATTGCAGCTTTGCATAAAGAACAAAAGGTTATTTTGGAGCGTGCCTTAAAACATTTTACAGATGCATTGGCCATTGTAGAAAATATGCCTGAAGTTGATGAGGATAAGAAACGCGAAAAGAAAGCGCTGAAAATAATGGTTTTAGAATCTATTAAATCTGTTTACAAAAACATGAATAACGAATTAAAGTTCATGGAAATTAAAAAACAAATTGACGAGATAGAATAACGATAATCTTATTAGCATAAAAACGGAGCCCAATCTATTTGAGCTCCGTTTTTTTATGGTAAATATTTTCGGTCGAACGTTTCTTCCTTACCATAATTTTAAGTAGGTGATACCCATAAAATGATCAAGGTTATATTTATTTATGCTATAATCTTAGCATATCGAATGTTTATTAAATGATATTGTAAGTGAAAGGGTTTATCCATAATCTATTTAACATAATGTTAATTATAAGGCAATTTAAAGTAAAACTTATAATTGATAATCAATCAGTTAATGGTTATATTGAGCTTTGCTTTAAATGAGTTACCTGGTCTGTAGTTTAATTAACCACAAGCCTTTTACTTTGTTCGGCTCCATTGTACTTAAGTTTTAATACATAAATTCCTGGAATTAAATTCGGGTGCTTTAATTCTATTTTATTTAAACCCATTTGGCTTGGTTGTGTATTTTCAAATATGGTTTTACCCATTATATCGTGCACCATTATTTCTGTATTACCATTTTTTTCTGCTTCAAATTCAATCCAAAAACTACCTTGGTTTGGGTTTGGATAAATACTAACAGTTGATATTTGGTTGTTGTCTTTTTCATTTAAACCCGACAATAAAATGGCTTCTTTAATCATGCTGTATGCATTGGCTTTGCCATATCCCCATCGAGTTGAGTCTGGTGTATTGGTGGTAAAATTGTCTTTATAAGCAGTTCTGCTTAGTATTTGTTTGATTTGTTGAGGGGTTAAAATTGGGTTTGCTTGTAATAACAAGGCCACAATGCCGCTAAACATGGGTGACGACATAGATGTGCCACTGGCTTCGGCATAATAATACTTGCGGCTACTAGCGCCAAAGGTGTATTGCGCAACGCTCGAGCTGTAATTACTTCCATTTGGTGCATAAGAAACATCATATGAATTTACACCTGAAGCAATGGTCATGCCTGGTGCTGCAATATCTGGTTTCATTCGCCCATCTGCAGTTGGGCCTATACTTGAAAATGGTGCAATGGCATTGGTAGTGGCATAACCCAGGTAACTTTGTTGTGCACCCGCCAAATTTTTAAAGCTAATTTTTGAAACATAAGCAGCAACAGTTATGGCTGCAGGTGAACAAGACATTTCTCCAAGCGTATATCTGTTGTTTCCATTGGTTGCCCATGAGCGTCCGCCATTTACAAAAGCACCATAATATCCGTTATAGTCATTTACATATCCCATCCATGCATCAAACTTACCTTCGTGGTTTAGTTTAATTGCAAGCGAATCGCTCGTTTTGCTATATAAATCCATTAAAAAGTGTGTCTTTTGGTTGTTAAAATCACTTTGAGTACCTACTAAGCTATATTGTAATGTATCGCCCAAATAACTAATTAAATAGCCTGTTTTACTGCCATTGTTAAGTGCACATATGTTGCCACTCGAATCTACCACATTGCCGTTATGATAAAGCAATAAATTGGCGCAAATACTTTTATTCTTTTCTCCCCAAACATCAACCCAAGTGCGCTTTTCGCCTAATACATTAGGGAAACTAACAAAAGAATAATCAGTACCTGATAAAACGGTATCATTATTGGCCCAATGGATGTTTTCGTCACCGTTATTTCCTGCAGAGTTCACAAAGATTTTACCCGGGCCAACTAAGTTATTTAAAGCTTGGCTAAACAAAGAACTTCCATCGTTAGGACCAATAGAACAACCCCAGCTTAAATTAGCCACAGCTGGCTTGCCAACAGATGCAGCATAAGTAAATATATAGTTAACAGCATCAATAATACTGCTCATTCCTGCACCAGTCCATTCGCTTTTATTTGGTTTTATGCCCACAAATACCAAATCGCTTCCATATGCTACGCCTCTTCCCCTTGTATTGTATAAACTGCCTAGGCCAGATCCTGCTGCAATTCCGCCTACATGTGTGCCATGCGAGAACGAGCTTACATCATTACCAATCAATAACATGTTTGTGGTATCGGTTATTTCATTTCCGTAATTAAAACCTATTGGGGGTGTTCCAGCCTTGCGTTGCTCCCACACACGCTTAACACGTAATACATTTCCAAGCGTGTCGTAAAATGTAGGGTGACTGTAATCAAAACCAGCATCTATAATACCAACCACCACATTTTTTCCAGTATAAGCCATTGGTAAATTAATGCCCATTTGCACAGAATCAACTCGGCTACTGCGCCTTGCAGGATCCATATTGGTGGCAACAGGCTCATCTAATTGAACATAAAGTATTCCTTTTAATTGGGTAAGGTTTACCATTTGTTTTTCAGGTATTTGCATGGTATAAATATCACCAGCTTGTGTGCCTACTTTTATACCCAAATTTACTAATTGTTGAAAGTTAATTTGTGAGGTATTTACTTTAACTATAGCTGATAAATACACCGTATTATCTAACTTATATCTAATAATCTCCTTGTTATTATCGTATTTATTTTGGCTTAGCCACAACCTTAAATTAGGCGATAACTGAGCGCTTTGTTGGCCATATAGGTTTAAAAAACCTAGGCTTGTAATAAGTAGTATAAATCTGATTAGCATATAAAAATGATTGCATGCAACATAAAACATATTCAAAATAAAACAAAGGATTGATATTGAACTGCATGCCAATTAAAGGGAACATTGCATATAATACTTACCTTTGCAACCATAATTTTAAAGCATTTGTCTTTTAACCCATACAGCACCGATTTACCCGTTACCGATATTATTGATGAGGTAAAATTGCACCTAAGTAAACAGAGTACGCTTATTGTTAATGCCCCTCCGGGTGCAGGAAAAAGTACCCTATTGCCTCTAACTTTATTGGATGAGCCGTGGTTAGCAGGCAAAAAAATAATTATGCTAGAACCACGCAGACTTGCCGCAAAAACCATAGCCATGCGCATGGCCGATTTGTGGGGTGATAAAGTAGGCGAAACCATTGGTTATCGGGTTAGGTTTGAAAACCGCGTTAGTGCATTAACACGTATTGAAGTGGTAACAGAGGGTATTTTAACCCGTATGCTACATTCCGACAATGCGCTTGAGGGTGTGGGTTTGGTTATATTTGATGAGTTTCATGAACGCAGCATACATGCTGATGTGGCCATGGCTTTATGTCGAGAAGCCCAACAAATATTAAGGCCCGATTTACGGATGATGGTGATGTCGGCCACTTTAAACATGCCACAACTTACTGCTTTATTAAAAGCCCCTGTAGCAGTTAGCAGCGGAAGGCAATATCCAGTTGATGTGTTTTATGTTGGTGGTCAGGATGAGTTTTTGCTTCCTGAGGTTACATCAAGGGTTATTATAAAAGCAGTAAAAGAGCACGAAGGTGATGTATTGGTTTTTTTACCCGGTGAAGGCGAGATTAGAAAATGTGCTGAGTTGTTAAAACGTGATTTAAGTGCCTTTGCTATACATCCACTTTATGGGCAGTTGCCACAGCAAGAACAATATCTAGCTATTGTTCCCAATAAATTTGGCAAACGAAAAGTGGTTTTAGCCACTTCAATTGCCGAAACAAGTTTAACCATTGAAGGAATAAAAATTGTAGTAGATACAGGCTATGGTCGGGTTTCTAAGTTTGATCCAAAATCGGGTTTATCAAGGTTAGAAACGCTCCAGATTTCGAGAGATTCAGCCGATCAACGTGCGGGGCGCGCTGGACGATTAAGTGCAGGAGTTTGTTACCGCATGTGGACAGCAGCTACCCATCAACGTTTGGCAGAGCACCGTATTCCCGAAATAATGGAAGCCGATTTAGCAGCATTGGTGCTTGATTTAGCCCAATGGGGAATTACCAATATAGAACAACTTACCTGGTTATCTCCCCCACCCAAAGCAGCGGTAGCCCAAGCCATAGATACATTAACCAACTTAAATGCACTAGAAAATGGCCGCATAACCGAACATGGCAAACAGTTACACCAATTGGCTTGTCATCCGCGCATTGCTCACATGCTGTTAAAAGCTAAAGAGGATAATGCTGTGGCATTGGCTTCTGATATTGCAGCTATATTAGAAGAAAGAGATCCTTTGCCCAAAGAAACTGGTATTGATATTAATTTACGCATTGAGGCTTTACGTAGGGCTAGGCAAAACAATGGGTTAGGAAACAAATTTATCCGCATAGAAAAAGTAGCTGAATCATACCGCAGGATGTTAAATGCACAACCTGATAATGGGCCCGTTGATGTTTTTGAAACAGGATTGCTGCTGGCTTTTGCTTATCCAGAGCGTATTGCCTTTGCAAGACCAGGAAATAATGCACAGTTTCAATTGGCCAATGGAAAATACGCCACTGCCGGACACAGAGATGATTTAGCCCACGAGCCTTGGCTTGCTGTTGCACATATTGATACCCGAGATGGTTTGGGTAAGATATTTATGGCATCGCCACTAAACCCCAAAGATTTACTGCCTATGGTAAAAGAAAAGCAGGTAATTACTTGGGATACACGCAGAGGTGGCTTAATAGCCAGTAAAGATTTGCGTATTGGCAGCATCGTTTTACAATCAAAACCCCTCCCCA
>CALPIR020000065.1 GCA_943323675.2 Chitinophaga pinensis
ATTGAAGTGAAACAAGGTGAGTGCGTGGGTTTATTGGGGCCAAACGGAGCTGGCAAAACCACTACTTTTTATATGACAGTGGGTTTGGTTAAACCAGATGAAGGAACTGTGATGCTTGACGGGGAAGACCTCACGCCTTTACCTATGTACAAACGTGCACAAAAAGGATTAGGCTATTTGCCCCAAGAGGCTTCTATTTTCAGAACACTTAGTGTAGAGGATAATATTAGGTCGGTATTGGAAATGACCAAACTGACTAAAATAGAACAAGAAGAAAAGTTAGAAGTATTGTTGGAAGAGTTTGGCTTGAACCGTGTGCGTAAAAGCATGGGTAATGTATTAAGTGGCGGTGAACGCAGGCGCTGCGAAATTGCACGCGCTTTGGCTGTTGATCCCAAATTTGTTTTATTGGATGAGCCCTTTGCGGGAATTGATCCAATTGCGGTGGAAGACATCCAACAAATTGTAGCCAAGCTAAAACATAAAAATATTGGCATTTTGATTACCGACCACAATGTACACGAAACCTTAAGTATAGTGGATAGAGCGTATTTATTATTTGAAGGAAAAATACTAAAAGCAGGAACCGCCCGTGAGCTAGCCGATGATGAAATTGTACGTAAAGTTTACCTTGGGCAAAACTTTGTGTTAAGATAATTGCTATTTTATTAAATTTGAGGTTTTTAATTAATCAAAAAGAACAACTATGAAAAAAGTATTAGTAACGCTTACCATTGCAGGTGCTGCATTAGTATTCGCATCATGTGGTAATGAAGCTCCGAAAACAGATTTAAACGCCCAAGAACAAGCTGTAGTGGATAGCACTATTGTTGATGATGAGGCTGCCAGCGATTCTTTAGAAGCTGCAATTAAAGCACAAATTGGTACTGAAATGGATTCTGCATCTGAAGAAAGCCATGAAGGTCATGACCACACAGGTCATTCGCACTAATTTTAAAATTATAACTTATTGCGGCCTTGAATCTTTCATGGCCGCTTTTTTATGCATTTACCAAAACACCCAATAACCACCTGTTTGCGGACCAATTTGTAAGGTTGGCAATGGTAATTTTACATGGTTAAGTGAATACGAAATAACCCTTTTAAAAGCAGTATTTTGTTTGATTATTTTTCGCCAATCTATGTCCACACTTACATAATATTCAAAATGGCCTTTACCTTTATTTACCTCTAAATTTTGACCAGTATAGTACAAGTTTAAATCACTAGCAACACCCCAACCACCACAAATACTCAAAAAATCAGGCCATAATTTTTCTGTCCGACTTCCTTTTGGTAACCAATCATTGATACTTGCCGAAACCCAGTACGTTTGGTTCATATAATCGTCAATTAGCTGCGCATAAGGAAATTGCTGGTAGTAGTAATTTTCATGCTTGTAGTAACTTAATTTAAGTTGCAACGCACGGGTGACAGGAACATGATATTGTAACAAAGGCCAAAAACTACCAACTGCTCCTGCCCCTAAATCACCAAAACTAAAACCATATGTAGGTGCATAGGCATCTTTTACCTCAATAAAGGCCTGCAAAGCAGTACTTGCAATTCCTCCATATAACAATGCATTTTTTCTTTGTACACCCGACCACTCAAATGCTACTCCAAACAACTCTGCCGAAATCGCACCGCCAATAAAATGAGCCGCTTTATCCATATTTTTAGCGTACCGATAATCCATATCATGATCAATCTTAAACGAAGATTGTTGGTCTTTCCACCATACATTTTGTAAGTAAGCATATGTACCTGCTAGAGACAATGTTGTTGTAACGCCAACAATAGCAACACGTTTAGGCTTAATCACCTTTAAACTATCCGGCAATACAATTGGTGCTGATGCATGGGCTTGATTTCCCTTCATGCATAACATTGTAAAACAAAAAACAAGAAATATAAAATTTAGGTGCTTAAACATGAAGCACAATGATAACAAATAAATTTAACGTAGTTGGCCTATTCTGGTTTAGTTTCAAACAACTCATCTTTAGCTACTTTTTTAACTCCAGTGTTATTTTTTAACGTGCGTGTTATTGCACTAAAAGGTGCCGATACAACTTCATCGCCTACTTTTAAACCGTCTTTAATTTCAATTAACTTATCGTTTTGTATACCTGTTTTTACTGGACGTAAAACAACTTTCCCATCATTATATACAAAAACCATTTCTTGTTCATCAGAAGATTTTTTGGTGGTTGTTGTATTTGATGTTTTACGTTTAACTTTTATCGTTTCTGATTTACTGCTGTCTAACTCTAATTTGTCTCTCATAGTAACCGATTCAATTGGAATGGCAACCACATCATTAACAGATTGTGTTTGGATATCGACCGAAGCCGACATTCCTGGACGAAATACACTGCGCTTACTTCCATATAACAATGATAGATCGGCATATGACGAACGAAGTATGCGGATTTTCACCACAAAATTTGTTACCTGATCACTGGTTGTTGCCAATGTTGTAGTAGCAGAATTTGCAATTTCTGTAACCATGCCTCTAAACTTGCGTGTACCATAAGCGTCTACTTCAACCAAAGTAGTATCTCCCAAGGCTACTTTTACGATGTCATTTTCATTTACATCAACACTAACCTCCATATCATTTAGATTAGCAATGCGCATCATTTCTGTTCCGGCCATTTGAGATGTACCAACTACACGTTCACCTTTTTCAACACTAAGTTTTGATACCACACCATTTACCGGAGCAAATATTTCGGTACGTGATAAATTTTTAGTTGATTCTTTTAAAGTTGCCTCTTGACTTTGCACAGTAAATTGTGAAGCCAAAATATTTTGTTTTGCAGATTCTACTTCAGCCCTTGCGGTAACATAAGTTGATTTTGCAGTTTCAAATTCAGCTTCACTCAATAACTTTTCTTGATGTAATTTTGTGTTGCGTTGAAACTGTTTTTCCAACTCTGTAAACTTAGCCTCAGCCTGCAATAAACGTGCTCTAGAACTTGCTAAATTGGCCTTCGAATTATTTAAAGCAGCCTCGGTTCTTGCAAGTGCAGATTGATACAATTCAGGATCAATACGAGCGAGTAATTGTCCAACCTTAACGGAATCCCCTTCCTTTATATACAATTCACGAATTTCACCAGATACATCACTGCTAATTTTCACCTCAACCTCAGGTTGTATTTTTCCGTTGGCTGTTACACTTTCGGTTATTGAAGCTTTTTCTGCTTTTGTAGTTGCCACTTTAACTAAATCATCTCCACCAATCCATCCTGATTTTTTCCCAATTACCAACACCAATAAAAGTACAACAACTGCTATTCCTAAAAACAGCAATAAACGGTTACTTCTCTTTTTTTGATTTTCTATTTTACTCATAAAATTAGTATAGCGGTTTTCCTAAATAAAAATCAAGCACTTTACGTCTGAATAACAACTCGTATTTTGCTTGTAATAAACTTGTTTCGGCCTGTAAATATTGATTCTTTACTGTTATGTAATCGGTTGTATTTAATGCTCCTAAAGTAAATTGTGTTTCGGCCAAGGAAAGTGATTCTTTATTGGCATCAAAGTTATCATTACTTGCAGCATAACGTTTTTGTGCAGACTGAAAATCTAAGTAGGCCTGATTTACATTTTTATAAACGTCAAGTTCGGTTTGTTTTTTATTTAAGTCAGCACTCATTTGGTTGATACGCTGTTTTTGAATATTGGTGTTCACCTGCCAAGCATTAAACAAAGGTAGACTCAAAGTAAACCCAATAGATTTACCAAGGTTTCTATCAAACTGGTCGCTAAACGGTGTAACCTCGGTTTCGGAATAACGTATAAAAGGTGCGTATACTGGCACACCAAAACTATCAACACCAATTTGGGTTAAACTGGTATTTGGCGAGCCTACCCCGCGTGTACTTTGGGTACTATAAAACGAATTTAATCCACCGCTCATTAATATACGCGGACTTCTACCACCCAGAGCCATGGTGTAGGCTATACGAGCACTTTCAGCACGAACCTTAGCCGCTTTCACCTCAGGACTACGAGATAAAAATTCTTCGTAAATTTGAGCCGCAGTTCTGGATTCTTTATCAAAAGTGAATTGCGAGCTATCTGGTTTAACAACTTTGTTAGCCGTATCAGGCTCAATGTTCATCAACTGCCATAATGTTAAATAAGCCTGGTCTAGCAGCGTTTGGGCTTGTACTAATTGAGACCCTTCGTTAGCATATTGAGACTTAACCTGTAAAAACTTTAACCGACTTGATGCCCCTAAATCATATAATTTTTGTTGGCGATATAATTGCTCTTTAGTTGCTGCACTTTGTAGCACACGAGCTTCCACAATTTCCTTATTTAATAATACTTGCATAAACGCATTAGCCACTTGTAACCCCAATGTATTTTTTGCGGCTGCTACATCAAACTCAATACTCTTGGTGGTTTTTTGTTGTAACCTAATGTTATTGGTAGTTTGAAAACCATTAAATAACGTAACTGAACTGTTTAAGCTAAAATTATTACTTCTAAAAGTAACATCGCGCTGTGTACTATTTGTTATTGGATTGATGGCAAAACCTGTATTATAATTATTGTTAACTTGTGCATTTAAATTTGGCAAAGCGGCCATTTTACTCTGAAAACGATCCGCTTGTGCAGTATTTAAATTAAGCTCTCTCTGTTTTACGTTAATGTTATTTTTTAAAGCGATATCAACACACTGTTGGAGCGTGTATACCTGGCCCTGGACCTGAGCGTGTATTTGTAAACTAAAAATTAACGTGAATACCGTTAATTTGCACCCTAATACAATGGAACTGGTTTTCATTAAGTACAAAAGCTATTTACGCAAAAGTAATGTTTAAACACACAATACCTTCAATATTTCCGTTAATTGCCCCCAATCTTACATGGAAGGTAAAAACTAACGATAAAGTATTGTATATAACTTTTGATGACGGCCCCCACCCGACCATTACCCCTTTGGTATTAAACATTCTGGATGAATATAACGCCAAGGCCACTTTCTTTTGTGTAGGCGAAAACGTAACCAAATACCCCGACATTTTTAATCAAATTATAAATAAAGGACATGCCGTAGGTAACCATACCTATAACCATGTTAAAGGATGGCAAACCTCAGATACAGCTTACCTTGAAAATATTAAAAAAGCTGCTGAGGTAATTCCCTCAAATTTATTTCGTCCTCCCTACGGTCGTATTAAACCATCACAAATAAAATTGCTAAAGGATCATTACCGCATTATAATGTGGAGCATTTTAACACGTGATTACGATAAGAGATTAAACCCACATAATACAATTAAACAATTAAATAAATTAATTAAATCAGGTGATGTAATCGTTTACCATGATAGTGAAAAAGCACAACAGAATATGCTGATTATGCTTAAAGGAGTGCTGCAAAATTTTCATCAATTACAATACACATTTAAAGCCTTATGATTTTTTTTGCTGTAGGACTGATGACTTTATTTATTTGCATCCAATTAATGAATTTAATTGTTGCCATAGGTGCCGGATTTGACCTACCAAGCCAAGTAATACCTGATGATGCTTTACCTGAAATAAGTGTATTGGTAGCTGCGCGGAATGAAGAAAAAAATATTGGCGCGTGTATTCAGCATTTGGTAGCGCTAAACTATCCTAAACATAAACTGCACATACTTATTGGCAATGATCAATCAAACGATGACACTGAAAAAATTATTAACGAATTCGTAAATCAATACCCAAACGTTACGCAAATTAATATAACCGATGTGCTAGGAAAGGCAAGAGGAAAAGCCAATGTATTAGCACAATTAGCTCTTGTTGCAAAAGGCGATTATTTTCTAATAACAGATGCAGACATACAAGTTTCTAATAATTGGGCACGAACGTTAATCAACTTTTTTAAACCCAATATAGGCATTGTAAGTGGAACCACTTTAGTTAGTGGAAAAGGCTTTTTAGCTAACATGCAACACATAGATTGGCTATACTTTATGGGCTTATTATTAAGTTTTAACCGTGTACGTATACCTAGCACTGCAGTGGGAAACAACATGGCTATTACCAAAGAGGCATACCTAAGTACTGGTGGTTATGAAAACATTGATTTTAGTGTGACCGAAGATTATAAATTATTTGAACAAGTGCGCAAAAAGGGTTACCAAACGATAAATATGATAAACCCCGAAAGCATTAATATTTCGGCACCTGCAGCAGATGTAAATACACTTCTAAACCAACGTAAACGTTGGCTAACTGGAGCAAAAGAACTTCCCTATTACTGGTGGATTATTTTTTCAATTTACGGCTCCTTTTGGATGGCATTAATCGTTTGCTTATTTATAAATATTCAATTTGCCTTGGTATTTTTAGCCATTAAATTATTCATACAAAGCGTTACCATTTATTGGCAACAAAAGCAACTTGCTATTCAACCCAAATTAGTAAAGTTACTTTGTTATGAAGCGTACACATTAGGATTAACTTTACTTACCTTATTTTACTTTATTATTCCTAAAAAATTAAATTGGAAAAACAGATATTACTAAACATGATTTTTACAGATACACATACACATTTATACAGCGAAGAATTTAATGACGACCGCGAAGCGATGGTTACACGTGCAATTGAATCACGTGTTAAACGTATGTTTTTACCCAATATAGACATCAAAAGCATCCAGCCCATGTTGGATCTAGTATGGAGATTCCCCGATAATTGTTTTCCAATGATGGGTTTACACCCTTGTAGTGTTGATGAGCATGTGGAGGCACATTTATTTCAAATACAAAAGTGGTTTAAGAAACGTAAGTTTTATGCAGTAGGCGAAATTGGTTTAGATTTTTACTGGAGTATAGACTTTAAAGACCAACAAATAATGGCCTTTAAAAAACAAATACAGTGGGCCATACAAATGGACTTGCCTATCAATATACATTCGCGCAACAGTACCGATGAAGTGATTGCCATATTACAAGAAATGAAACATCCTGCTTTACGTGGAATTTTTCATTGTTTTAGTGGTAATGCGCAACAAGCTAAACAGGTAACTGAACTTGGCTTTTATTTAGGTATAGGCGGTGTGCTTACGTATAAAAAAAGTGAATTGCCTGATGCCATTGCTGAAATTGATTTACAATATTTGGTATTAGAAACGGATGCGCCTTATTTGAGTCCAATGCCATACCGTGGCAAACGTAACGAAAGCGCATACATAGTGAATATTGCCGAAAAACTAGCCGAGTTGAAAAGCACCACGGTAGAAAAAGTGGCGAACATCACCACCGAAAATTCAGTGAAGATATATGGAATTTAATATTGATAAAAAATTGCATTCCTTATCAAGCGTTAGGTATTATTTTAAAACGACCCAATAAAATAGGCTTTCCCAGCAATTTCGCTAAGATAAATGTTTAGCAATAGTTTATCTTATCTCCAAGACACACTTCTTAAAAAAGTATATCTTCGTACACTTCAACCAAAAATAAAAGTACATGTTTAAAAGCCTCCGGGTAAATAGTAAGCTTGCCTTTTATCAGTTTTTAAAAAACAGAAATCGGTATATAAACGACAAAACTTTTTTGATTGTTGCCAGTTTGCTTGTTGGGATTAGTGCGGGAATTGCTGCAGTGATTTTAAAAAGCATGGTACTTGTAATACAGCATTTTTGTGAAAGCGGTTTTGATGTTAAATTTGAAAACTACCTATACCTTATTTTTCCGCTAGTGGGTATCGTTTTGTCTGCCGTTTATATCAGGTTATTTCATTACAAAAAAGTTTTCGATAAAGGCTTAAGTAGTATCATCTATGCCATCAATAAAAAAGGCTCAAATATTGAAAGGCATAAAACCTTTTCTCATATTATTACCAGTGCAGTTACTGTTGGATTTGGTGGTTCTGTGGGCTTAGAGGCACCCGTGGCCGTTACAGGAAGTGCTATTGGTGCCAATGCAGGTAAAGATTTACTGGTAACAAAATCTGAACGTACTTTATTGTTAGCAGCGGGTGCAGCAGCAGGTATTGCAGCTGTATTTAATAGTCCAATTGCTGGGGTAATTTTTGCTTTTGAAGTCTTATTAACAGAAGCAAGTATTCCTGCTTTTATTCCTTTATTAATGGCTTCTGCATCAGGGGCTGTGGTGGCTAAGTTCTTTCACAGCGAACCATTATTTAATTTAGTTACGGATGGTTGGCGTATACATAGTATACCCTACTATACTTTGCTAGCAATGATTTGTGGATTATTATCGGTTTATATGATGCGTATGACGATAAAAACAGAGAGTGCTTTTAAACGCATCAAGACTTTGTTTCCTAAAGCCATCTTAGGAGGTGTTTTATTGGGCTTACTCATTTTTATTTTTCCACCACTTTATGGCGAAGGATATGGGTTAATAAATAAATTAATGAATGCCGATCAAGGAAACTTGTTCGATAGAAGTTTATTCTATGCATACCGAGATAATGTATGGGTGGTAATAGGATTTTCAACAGCCATTTTATTGATTAAAGTATTTGCGAGTGCCATTACGGTTGGTTCGGGAGGTAATGGAGGAATATTTGGGCCATCACTTTTTGTAGGTGCATTGTTGGGTTTTATATTTGTTAAAACACTGGGTGCATTAGGTATAGTTGATTTACGCATGCAAAACTTTGTAGCTGCCGGTATGGCCGGATTAGTTAGCGGAGTATTGCACGCACCTTTAACAGCCATATTTCTTATTGCGGAAATTACAGGTGGCTACGCCCTAATTGTACCATTGATGTTGGTTTCATCTGGCTCTTATTTTATTACCCGTTATTTCGAAAAATATTCTATTTATACTAAAAACTTAATTGAGCGCGGATTTATAACGTTTGATAAAGACAAAGATTTATTAAGTAGGGTTGATATCCGTAGCATTATTCAAACCGATTTCACCACGCTATCGCCTAATCAAACCCTTGGCGAATTAGTAGGAATCATCACCACATCAAAACGAAATATTTTTGTAGTACTTGATGGGCAAAACCACTTACTAGGTATAATAACACTTGATGATATAAGGGAAATAATGTTTAACCAAACAGAATATAACCGAGTAAGAGTAAAAAAGTTGATGAGTATACCACGATACACCGTTTTGCCAAATGCTGATGTAAACGAACTGATTGAGAAGTTTGATGAATACAATATTTGGAAAATACCAGTAGTTGATGAAGCTGGTACATACCTTGGTTTTGTTTCAAAAACCGCAGTATTAGATCAATACCGTGAAAAACTAATAACCGAAGAAGTGCTTTAAAACAATGAATAGATTTTTTGTAAACCGATACTCAACTACACAAAAACTTATTGTACTTTAATGTTTTATCCAATTTAGTGTCCTGCATAAGGAACACGCAGTGCAATACTTCTGCCTAAGGTAATCTCATCAGCATACTCTAACTCGCCACCAATAGCTATACCTCTTGAAATGGTACTGATATTAACTGGTAAATCTTTTAGCTTTTTAGACAAATAAAACACAGTAGTATCGCCTTCCATTGTAGCACTCAAAGCCATGATTATTTCTGTAATTTCTTCGGTTTTGATGCGCTCTACTAAAGAAGCTATATTTAAATCATCTGGACCAACACCATTAACCGGGCTAATTAGTCCGCCTAAAACATGGTATGTTCCATTGTATTGTGAAGTATTTTCAATAGCGATGACATCGCGCAAGTCTTCTACTAAACAAATATTATGATGATTGCGTTTGGGGTTATTACAAATATTACAAATGTCTGCATCACTCACATTACCGCAACGTTTGCAATACTTTATTTGGGTTCTTAATTTTATCACTGCTTCGCCCAATTTTATCACATCCTGCTCTTGCTGTTTAAGTAAGTGCAGCACCATACGCATGGCACTTTTTTTACCTACACCCGGAAATTTACTTAATTCATTAACCGCTTCTTCTATTAAAACCGATGGATAATTCATAGCAACAAATGTACTTATTTTACTTACTGGGTTTACACAACTTCAACACATTTTAATTAACACGTGCAACGATTTTTTCTATAACTAAGTCTTATATTGCACATAAATAATAAATTACATTCTATATGAAAAAAATTAAAGTATTATTCTTTGCTGGCCTAACACTTGTAGGTGTTTTATCATTGGGCAGCTTAAACTCTGAACCAACAGGATCGCCAAGTGCGGCTAGCGGTGGAACGGCAGAAAGTGGAGCAACATGTGCACAATCAGGCTGCCATGGAGGCACGGCCACAACCGTTACCGATAGAATGACAACCAATGTTCCTACAGAAGGTTATACCCCAGGTACCACTTACAATGTAACTGTATCCTTATCTGGAAATGGTCGTAAAGGTTTTATGTTCTCTGCGCAAAATGCTGGCGGTACTTTTAAAGGAACGCCAATTTCAGGATCAGGATCCAAAGTTGTATTTACCAACTATATTACTCATAGCGCGGCTATAAATAGCACTGCTGCAACATGGACATTCCAATGGATAGCTCCAGCTACTGGAACTGGGGATGTAAACTTATATGGAGCATTTGCTGTAACTAAAGCAAACACCACCAAACAAGTAATTACTATAAAAGAAAAAGTAAATACAGGCATGAACGAAATTGCTAAAGAAATTGCTTTATCATCATACATTAACAATAACGAAAAATCTTTAACTGTTGCTTTTAATTTAAAACAACAAGCTCACGTTAAACTTACATTGGTAAACCACAACGGCCAAATTTGTGAGGAAATACATTCAGGTGAATTAACATCTGGGGCACAACAATATACTGCATCAACCCAAAACCTAACCGCTGGGGTTTACTTTATTCAAGCCCAAGTTGGTACGCACACCTATTTCCAAAAAGTATTGATTGCTAACTAATATGGGTGTGTGATTTAGTTTACATCACTACACAACTGTTATTAACTCTATTTTAGCCATACACAGGCGACATGTACATTTGTTTACATGTCGCCTGTTTTACTTTTTACTTGCATAGTAGCCTACTTTGTCGTGCTACTTTTGGTTGCCTTTTATACTTCTAAGGGCAGTACCAACCATTCTTTTTTTATTGGCAATAAAA
>CALPIR020000066.1 GCA_943323675.2 Chitinophaga pinensis
AGTTTCCATCAGTAAAGTTGTCAGCAACTTGGGCGTTAATTAAACCATAACAAGCTAATAAAAGCAACGTTAAACAAATTTGTTTCATCATAGGAATATAAAAGTATATAAAAATAATTGAAACTCGCAAACGCACCATATTAAATTGTTAATTTAGCAGCCAATATGGATGAAGCGAATTTTGAATTAGATGAGGCCACAAAAATGAAGTGGTATAAAATTGTATTTCAATTAAAAAAGCAGTTTGGTAAGAAGCCCGATATGAATGGACTTTTATTTTTAATTGGTATGAGAGAAAAAGGTACGTCTAGTGTATTGGGTAAAGATGAAAGAATGGATCTGTTTCACATTGCTACTTGTAAACTGTTAAGTTATGATGGATATTATAAATTTACACACACTGATGAAGACGGTTGGCCGCATTATGATTTGGTAAAAAAACCAGCATTTACCGATTTAATGAGTCAAGAAATGATATTACGAAAATTAGTAGTTGCATATTTTGATGAAAACGAACTTTACGAAGATTGATAAGATTAGGTGTATAGACTATATTAGATGAAAAATTAGGAGAGAAAAAATGAGAAAAGGCGGATTGATAATAGGTTTGGCACTTATTTTTATGGTGGTTGTTTCTGCAACTACAAAACAAGTTGAACCCAAGCCAAAATACGTTGAAATTACAACCAAATTTGGTGTAATGAAAGTGCTTTTATATGATGATACCCCTTTACACCGAGACAACTTCTTAAAATGGGTACGTGCAGGATTTTATGATAGCTTAACTTTTCATATGGTATCACCCGAGGGCACTGCTCAAGGCGGTGATATAAAATCTAGATACGCAACAGAAGACAGTGTAATTGGCGATAGCGATTTTGGCTATAGAATTCCTGCAGAATTTAGGCCACATCATTTTCATAAATACGGTGCGTTATCTGCTGCCAGAGATATCAACCCTGAATTTGCTTCTCATCCTACACAGTTTTTTTTGGTACGCGGTACAAACTACAATATTAAAGACTTGCAAAAAATGGAGGGTTACAAAAACCAAATGATTCGTACGAATATTTTCTATACCTTAATGAATGCTGACTCAACCAAAAAACGTATTGCTGATTTTGGTATGCGTGGAGATAAGGATGGCTTAAGGGCTTATACTAAAACTTTTCAAACCATAACCGATTCTATTTTTGCTATGCGAGCACCATTTACTTTTACTACCGAACAATTAAGAACTTACAATACAACTGGCGGTGTTCCACCACTTGATAGTGGATATACTGTGTTTGGAGAGGTGGTCTCAGGTTTACATATTATTGATTCTATTTGTAATCAACCAACCGCAAAAAATAAACGTCCGATTAAGGACATAAGAATGAAAATAAGAGAAGTAAAAAATTAATGTTAAGGAAACACGCCATACCCTTTATTTTTTTGTTGCTAACGCATGTTGTAAATGCGCAGCAAACTATTGTTACAGGTCGTGTTATCGAGAAAGGGAAGAATGAAGCCATCCCTTTTGCCAGTGTAGCTTTTAAAGGAACAACAGTTGGCACAACTACTGATTTTGAAGGGAATTTCAAAATTTACACCATTAAACAAGTTGATTCTCTTGTGGCCTCATTTATGGGTTATAAGACGGTTGTTATAAAAATAAAACCAAATCAAACACAACACATTACTATTCAACTTGAAGAAAATGTACAACTAATGAATGAAGCAGTTATAAGAGTGAAAGTTAACCCCGCATTGCGCATTGTTAATCAAGCGGTAGCCAATCGAAAAGTAAATGATTTTAGTCTGCTGAGAAGTTACGAGTACGATTGTTATAACAAAACCGATGTATCGATGAACAATATATCGGACAAGCTTAAAAAAAATAAATTATTACAGCCTTTAAAAGAATTATTTGATACCACCAACCAAATGAAAAATGAGGATGGAATATCGATACTTCCTATTTTTATAAGTGAAACAAAATCTAAATATTATTACCATGCCAATCCTTATAAAAACAAGGAAGTACTGATGGCAAATAACATCATGGGATTTGGTATTAATGAAGGAAGTTATATTGTAGATATGCTTGGAACTAGTTTGTTACAATTTAACTTCAATGAAAACTGGATGCGCTTTTTAGGTAAAGATTTTATATCACCAATCTCATCAAACTGTCATAACTATTATTATTACACCTTACGCGATTCTGTTGATATTGACGGGGTAAAATGCTACGAAATAAAACTACAACTTAAACGTGAATCTGATTTGGGATTTTTAGGTACTATTTGGCTTGCCGATTCCACCTTCGCCATACGCAGAATATTGGTCGAAATTTCATCAAATGCAAACCTCAATTTTATTGCGCGTTTAAAAATTCAACAAGAACAATTACCAACTATTACTGGACCATGGATTCCTACTAAAACTAGAGCAATTGTTGAGCTATCAAGAATTACAGAAAATACCAGTGGATTTGTAGCCAAGATGTATCGGGCAAATTCAAACATTGTTGTTAATCAACCCAAACCTGATAAGTTTTTTGATGTCGCTGTAGAAAGACTTAGTGAAGACATTACGAGAGACACCAATTATTGGAACAAGAATAGACCCGAAAAATTTACTGCTACCGAACAACACATGTATAAAATGATTGACTCGGTAAAAAACTTACCTATTGTTCATACCTACACCGAAATTATCCAATTAATTACAGAGGGTTATTACCGCACACCTAAAGTGGATTTTGGCCCTTATGGTTACTTATTAAACTACAACCAAGTAGAGGGATTTAGAACACGGGTAGGGTTTAAAACCAATCAGTTTTTTTCGCGTAATTGGTATTATAGAGGTTATGTTGCTTACGGTTTTGAAGATAAACAGTGGAAGTATGGATTAGGTATTGAAACCATCTTAGCGCATAAAAAATGGTCGACTATAGGCATACACTATAAAAACGATAATGATATTTTAGGAGTTACAGATCCATCATCGGCACCAATGATTAGTTTTGGCGCAGGCAATAACCCTGTTTTTGGCGCGCTTAACATGGTCTCAACCCTATCGCGCATTAACCGCACTATTGATTACCGCTTGGTATATTTAAAACAATTAAATAGAGATTTTACCATAAGACTTAGCGCGCAAAATACCTATTTTAAACCCTTAGGTACTTTTAAGTTTGCATACTTACTTGATGAAAATAAACCAGCTAGTAATGGTAACATCAGAGAAACATTTACCTACACAGCAGCTACCGTTGATTTTAGATTTGCATACAAAGAAGTTTTAATGAGTAAAGGAAACTACCGAATACGCGTTAAATTGGCCAAAGCCCCTGTTGCCACCCTTTCTTATACCCGAGGATTTAAAGGCATAGCTGATGGTAATTTTAACTTCGATAAAATTCAGCTTAACCTAAACCAACATATTACCACAGGCATTTTAGGCAATGCCGATTTTAGTGTTACTGCTGGAAAAATATTTGGCCGTTTACCATATCCGTTGCTAGAGGTAATGAGAGGTAACACAACCATTATTGCAGCCGACAATAATTTTAACTTAATGAATTTGTACGAATTTGTTGCCGATGAGTATGCTCATTTTTGGTATGTACAACATTTTGAAGGGCTATTTTTTAATCGTATACCTTTGCTAAAAAAATGGAAGTTGCGCAACTATGCCTTGATAAAAGGAGCCTACGGACATTTAAGTGAGGCTAATAAAAACATATTGCCATCAACTAACACTTATGGTGTAAACTACTTACCCATTAATGAGTTTAAAAGTAATATGCCATATGCAGAAGTAGGCTATGGAATTGAAAACTTATTTAGGTTTGTTACATTGGGTATGGTACATAGGTTAACATACCTAAATAATACCGATGTAAGAAAATGGGGTATTAACTTGGGGTTAGTCTTTAATTTTTAAGCTTCCAACATCGCATCCCAATAAGCTTTGCCGTATGCAACTAAAATTTCACTACCTGCTTTTATATTGCGTGATGCTAGAATAAACGCCCTGCCTTTTGATATTTTATAATGCGCATTATTACGCAAACCTTTTACACGGCCCATACCTGCAGCATCATTTGCATAACGGCCCAAAGCCCACAAACAATATTCGGCATCAATGCAATTCTTATCGTTTATATGGAAATAATAAGCACCCTTTTCTTTTCCTTTCTTTTTCTCATTGCGCTCTTGGCATTGTTTCCAAGTTAAGCGTTCACCCTCGTATTCGGTTATTATTTCGCCTTTTTTAAAATCTTTTGCAACAAATAACCCCTTGCCTGCTTTGGGTATGGTTGATTTTTTAACGTATAGCATAAACAGTTGCGAAGATGCACTATTTAAAAACAAAGTAAATCAATTTTTTTTTCTGCTAATTGTTGATAGTTATCCCTTTTACTTCATCCTAAAGTTTGCTTCTTTTACAACTGTAAAATAAAATAATATGGATATCGTATCATACAATGTAAATGGCATTCGTGCTGCAATAGGTAAAGGACTTTTAAACTGGATGGAAAGTCGTAAGGCTGATGTATATTGTTTTCAGGAAACCAAAGCAGAAAAAAGTCAGGTTGATTTAAGCTCGTTTGAACTTTTTGGATACAACAGCTATTGGTTTAGTGCACAAAAAAAAGGATATAGTGGCGTAGCCATTTTTACCAAACATAAACCTAAAAATGTAGTGTATGGGTTTGGCAATGACACCTACGATGCTGAAGGCAGAATAATACAATTAGATTTTGATGATTTAAGTATAATAAGTGTTTACATCCCATCTGGTACAACAGGAGATGAACGCCAAGGATACAAAATGCAATGGTTAGATTTTTTTAATACCCATATAAATAAAGTTATCCAAGAACAACCCAACCTAGTGGTTTGTGGTGATTACAATATTTGTCATCAACCCATAGATATACATGACCCAATTAGCAACAAAAATAGCAGTGGTTTCTTACCAGAAGAACGCGGTTGGTTAAGTAGTTTTATTGATGGAGGGTTTATAGATAGTTTCCGTCATTTTAACAAAACACCACATCAATACAGTTGGTGGACATACCGCGCTAATGCACGTGCCAATAATAAAGGTTGGCGAATAGATTATTGCATGGCTTTTTCTACTCTTGAACACCGCCTATTAGATGCAGGTATTCATCCTGATGTAGTGCATTCTGACCATTGCCCAGTTTGGGTGAAACTAAAGTAATAAGTTACTGAATATTGGTAATAAATAATATGTTACCCTCTTGCCTAACAAAATACTGTTTAAGTGCACGTCTTGCAGCACCTTCAATTGGCGTGCCCGTAGCAGGATCAAACTTACTGTTACAACAACCTTTCCAATAAGGGTCGTATTGTCCACACCGATAAAATGAACTGGTGCTATCCATGCTTATATAGCTACAAGCTTCTGATGGATTATTGGGGCAAGTTCTATCAAACGCAACGTACTCGTTATAAATGGTACGGTATATGATAATGCCCCTATTGCCTCCTGGTTCATAAACAAAACCTTGCGGTATAGTTAATGGCGCATAAGATGGTAAACTTAAATTGATATTTAAATAGACCTGTATTGGGGTAAAAAAATCCTGATTATTTAAGTTGTTATCCTTGCAACCTTGGTTGGTAAATAGCAACAACAATATAATGCATGTTAGTTTATTCATAAGTGTAAAAGCCTTTACCTGTTTTACGACCGTGATGTCCAGCATCTACTTTTTGCTGCTGTATGCGGCTTGGTCTAAACTTTCCATCTTGATTAAACAAATTGTAAATAGATGTTGTAACAGAGAAATTGGTATCTACACCAATTAAATCCATCAACTTGAATGGACCCATTTTAAACCCGCTACTTTCCATCAAAGCATCAATGGTTTCAAAATCTGCAATACGCTCCTCTGCAATTTTTAGTCCCTCTACATAATAATGACGTGCCACACGATTTACAATAAAACCAGGAGCATCGGCTGCCATAACGCATGTTTTGCCCATGCCTTCAATTAATTGTTTGCATTGATTTGCAATGGCTAGATCTGTTTCAACACCACAAATAATTTCTACCAATTTCATTATGGGGGCCGGGTTAAAAAAGTGTATCCCTAAAAACCGTTTGGGGTTAGGTACTTTAGCTGCTATTTGCGTTACAGGTATGCTTGATGTATTGGTAGCTAAAATAGTATCAGGACTATTTACGGCTGCCACCTCATTAAAAAAATGTTGTTTTATGTCTAAACGCTCCACAATAGCTTCAATAATTAAATCAGCTTTAAGTTGTGTTACTTGATGTGTGTATTGAATACGGGAAATAATTTCTGCTTTTTTATCACTGCTTATTTTTTGTTTTTGCACTAACGATTCTAAGCTTTTTTCTATGCCTAACTTGGCTTTTTCAAGCATGTTTTCGTTTACATCAAACAAAATAGTTTGGTAGCCGTAAGTAGCGGTTACTTGTGCAATACCAGCGCCCATCGTCCCGGCACCTGCAATACCAATGGTTTTAATTTCCATGCATCAAATATACAGTTTTAAAGTTTGTGTTGAGATTTATACCTTTGGAGCATGATCATATACAATGTAACCATAAACATAGAAAACGATGTTCAAGATACTTGGGTAACTTGGATGAAAGAAACGCACATACCACAAGTAATGGCTACAGGTTTTTTTACTGCGTTTAGTTTTAACAAATTATTGAGTAGACAAGAAGACGAAACAGGAACAACCTACGTAATACAATATACTTCGCCTAGCATGCAACATTACGAAGAATATCAGGCCAACTATGCACCAGCCTTACAGGCTGAAACCACGCGTTTATTTGAAGGGAAATTTGTTGCGTTTAGAACTTTAATGGAAAAGGCTTAATGAAGAGTCTTTATTCTTCATCCTTTTTCTTAATCTCGTTAAACAATTGCTCCATTTTAAATACGTAATCCAAACTATCATCAATTAAAAACTGAAGCTCGGGGATAACGCGCACTTGTTTACGAATACGTGAAGCTAACTCACGCCTAATAGGTACTTTTTGTAAATCAACTACGCGCAAAAGTTCCTCTTTATTTTTTTCGTTAAAAAAGCTTAAGTACACTTTGGCAAAGCTTAAATCGGGCGATACAGTTACATTACTGATGGTAATAAAAGCGTTGTTAAACATTTCAGAACGGTTCTGTGTAAATACATCTGCCAATTCTTTTTGTATTAATCTCCCGAATTTTTCTTGTCTGATACTCATGGTGCAAATATGCGCAATTTATGGCTGCAATAAAAATGCATAACGCTACAGGGTTTTATTCAGCCTATAACTTAAATACACCGAGTAACTGAACTCCATCAAGCTATTGCGCACATCGTAATATGGCTCAAACCTTGCATTAAGAATTAAATTTGGTGCCATTTTTTTACTGTAAATAAACCTGACAAATAATAACTCTCGCATTTTTTCAGCATATCCAGCCTTATCAATCGAAACCGATTGATATATCGTTGTTCCCCTATCGGCAATAAAACCATTGCCCAACCAATAAGTAGGGTTGATGCTAAAACCGTTTTTTGCTACAAATACGTGGGCCAAAAATCCGTTTCCATTGCGGTAAGGATAAAATCCACTGTTGGTATTTTCTTGGTATAAAACAGCGTAAGCTTCCGTTTTAAAACTGTAGTTATTGGGGGTGATGAATTGATACGATAAACCAGCTGCGCCATTAAACTGCATCAACATGTTGGATGTATCTTTATCAATTTGTCCGCCACGGTGGTGTGCAGTAAATTGTAAAATTGGTTTGAATAAATGATGAGTTTGGGCTATAGCAACATCAATTCCACTTGGGTTAAGCGCTCTTGTTTCTTTTGTTTTGGTTTGATACAACACCAAGTGTGTATTTATGCCAGCAGTAAATTGCTCTTTATGTGGTGAACCTCTATCAATAAAACGTTCCCAATTAATCCAAGTATCAAGCCAAATTTTTTTGGTGCTTAGTTTAAACTGAGCACCGTTTTCAATGCGCTTTAAAATTGCCGAATTGATATCAATCAACGGTTCTATTAATTGATGTGCAAGCGCTCCTTCTAATGTTCCGAAAATAAATGCACGTTGGTTATTTTTGCTTCTTAGCTTCACACTAAACGTAGGTAAAACACGGGTTATGCTTGGAACAGCACCAAAATCTTGCTGCAAAAAAACACCCGCTTGCAAAGTGGTTTGTCCGTTAGGTTGATAAGATAAACGTGGGTGCAGTTGCGCACCAAACAAAGTACGACCCAACTCTATGTTGTTAAAATATTCGGTGTTACGCAGGTAGTTAAAATTAGTTACCGATAAACCCAACTTGCCACTATCATTGGGATTGAGGTGTATTTCATCACTTAAATCAGTATTGTTTAATTGCGCAAACAGCGTTGCATGCAACAACATCAAACCCAAAACAAAACTTAATTTTATGTGCCGATGATATTTTTTCATCTTACAAATCCATAGCAGTAGCGACTAACTCAGCAATATCTTTTACTTCAATTTCTTGCTCTTTGTTGTGGTGTTTTACCCCATCGCGCAGCATGGTCATACAAAACGGACAAGCTGCAGCAACTACATTGGCTTGAGTTTCTAGCATATCATCTGCACGTTCAATGTTCACTTCTTTTTTGCCACTTTCGGCATCTTTGAACATCTGTGCACCGCCAGCACCACAGCATAATCCGTTGGCTTTACTGCGTTTCATTTCTATTAAAGCACCATCTAGTTTTTCTATCACCTCACGTGGAGCTTCGTAAATATTGTTTGCCCTACCCAAGTAACAACTATCATGGTAAGTAATCCGTTGGCCTTTAAATGCACCACCTTTAATGGCAATTTTACCATCGTTTAGTAGTTGGTTAATTAAGGTGGTGTGGTGCAACACCTCATAGTTACCACCCAGTTCAGGGTATTCGTTTTTAAGTGTATTAAAACAGTGAGGACAGCCTGTTACAATCTTTTTTACACCGTACATATTTAATGTGGTGATGTTTTGCATCGCCATCATTTGAAACAAAAATTCGTTACCCGCTCGTTTTGCTGGGTCACCAGTACAAGCTTCCTCGGTACCTAAAATAGCAAACTTTATTTGCGCTGCATGCAATATTTTAACTACAGCTTTAGTTATTTTTTGCGCACGCTCATCAAAGCTACCTGCACACCCTACCCAAAATAAAATCTCAGCTTCTTCTCCTGCCGCCATCATATCGGCCATTGTACGTACCCTAAATTCACTCATATTCTCAGTTTAATTTTCAGCAAGGCAATTTAATAAAACAATTTAATTTCTTGCAAAGTTGGTTTAATTGATGAGAATGTCCAATAACATTCATTTGTTTAAATTGATACTTAAGCTTAAAGTTATTTGTGTAAAATACAATTATTGGGGGTTAATGTAACTAAAATTAATCCTACACAAAGAAGCAAAATCAATTAAAGGAGGGAAACTAAAATTAACTACATCTGTACCTTAACTGATTTCAATGATGTAAGTGTGTACAAAAAATTTGATGCGATTTTATATTTAGACGGTGTTTTTAACAGAATGAGTTGATTTATATTGTAAAATATGTTTAATATATTGTAAAATATTCGTTGGTTTTCGCATTGATTTACTTTTATATTATTGATATTCAAGTTATTACTAATTAATGTGGTTTATCTCTACAATTTAGCTATATTTCGGTCTAGTTTTATTAACATTTTGAATATAATAACTTTGCAATAAATTGTTCCCGTATGATGTATAGTATTCCCAAAAGGTTAAGCCTGTTTTTGATTGTAGCATTTGCATTTATAATTACTAATGTTAGTGCGCAATGCCCTACAGCTGTTAGCATAGGTGCCACAGCCGTAAAATTCTGTCCGGGTGGTAGCTCAACGCTTACTGCAAATGTTACTGGAGGACCCAATGACTTGAAGTATGAGTGGCGAAATTATGGGGTAGCCTTTGGTACGAGCACAAGTTCAATTGTTGTTACCCAAGCAGGATTTTACACGGTTAAAGTTACAGACACGGTAAATTTCTGCTCCAAAACATCAGCAGGATACGCCATTTCTGTATCTCCAACAGCCGGTACAACCATTTCGGGACCGTTGAGTTTTTGTATAGGAAGTAATGTAACTTTAACTGCAGACAGTAGTACCAATTATACATTTCAATGGAAACTAAATGGAGCAAACATAACTGGAGAGACCCTATCAGGATATACAGCAACCGCTTCAGGAACATACAGTGTAGACGTTACAGACAATACTATAGGATTGGGTTGCACGGTGACATCAGACTCAAAAATAATAACAGTTTATCCAACAACCGTTGCTGGAACAATCGCTGCACCTGGTGCAATTTGTGCAGGAATAACTGCTCCAACATTAACATTGTCTGGTTATACAGGAAGTATCATACGTTGGGAGTCTTCAACAAATGGTACTACTTGGAATACAATAGTAAACACATCTGATACATATAATCCAGGTACTCCATCACAAACAACCCAATATAGAGCTGTTGTTCAAAGTGGAACATGCGCTTCTGCGACTTCAAATACAGTTACATTAACAGTTAACCCTTTACCAATTGCTACAATAACAGAAAGTGCCTCATTGGCATTGTGTACTGGTGGGTCTGTAACATTGAGTAACAGCAATGGCGTTTCATATGTATGGAAAGAAAGTGGAACACCAATTGGAGGAGCGACAAACAGTTCTCTCATAGTAAATACTGCAGGAAGCTATACCGTAACCGTTACAGATGGTAATGCTTGTTCAGCAACAACTACAAGCCCATCCATAGTTACAGTTGATCCAGTAACTGTTCCTGGATCAGTTACAGGAGGTGCTACAGTATGTGAGGGAAGTACATCAGGCTTATTAACCTTAAATGGAAATACAGGAAATGTTTCACGCTGGGAAAGTTCAATAAATAGCGGAGTAACATGGAGTACAATTGCCAATACTAGTTCAACATACACATCTGGTGCTTTAACCACAACCACGCTTTACAGAGCAATAGTTCAGAGCGGTGCTTGTGCGCTTGATAGTTCAACCTCCACAACAG
>CALPIR020000067.1 GCA_943323675.2 Chitinophaga pinensis
ATTTCTTCGTTAGTGGCACCCAATTTACCGTAAGCAATATTTTCTGCAATGGTGCCGCCAAATAAAATTACATCTTGTGGTACAAAAGCCATTTGCTTACGCAATTGTGAAAGCAAATGGCTTTTGTGCCTCAAGATGTAATATTATTTGGGGGCACCATTGCAGAAAATATAGCTTACGGTAAATTAGGCGCTACTGCCGAAGAAATTGCCGATGCGGCAAGCAAAGCCAATGCCCACGATTTTATCTGCAAGTTTCCTGAAGGATATGAAACCATAGTTGGGGAGCGTGGTATAAAATTAAGCGGGGGCCAACGCCAACGTATTGCCATCGCAAGAGCCATTTTAAAAGATCCGGCTATTTTAATTTTGGATGAAGCCACTTCATCATTGGATAGCGAAAGTGAACAATTGGTGCAAGAAGCATTAGATAATTTGATGAAGAACAGAACGAGTTTTGTAATTGCCCACCGTTTAAGCACCATACGCAACGCGCACAAAATTGTGGTAATAGATAAAGGCACAGTTACCGAACAAGGCTCACACGAGCAGTTAATGGCCAACAACGGCCTTTACCGCAAACTAAATGATATGCAGTTTGAGTTTGGCAGTGTGGTGTAATTTTAACCACGCAAAAAGTTGTATTTTATGTACATTTAATAAAATAATTATTGCGTAATTAGTTTTTTAATTTAATTTTGATTGTCTAACCTTTAAAACTACTCGCGATAAATTTTAATTGTTAGACGAGACATAAACCAGTCTCCGAATTGGTCTAATAAATTAAAAAACATGTTTATGAAAATCCCAAAATTATTATTATCAACAATTTCTTCGTTGCTATTCTTAAATTCTTTTGCTGGCACCTTTAATGATCCATCAGTTAAAAAACCCACTAAAGAGATTAAATATTGGTGTGATGTAAGAGGAAAATATCAAAAAGAATATTTAGGTGATGGAGGAACACTTGAATTATGTAAGGCTGAATTTCCTGCTAATCACTGTTATTACATACCTTGCACTCCCGATTCAAGGTATTCGTATACAACAACCAGTATTCCAGTTCCTGCTGGGGTAAATATAGAGGAAGGGCAAGCTTTTTGGGCGCGCTACGAAAACGGTCAATATAATGTACAGCTCCTGAATTTTCTGGATATTGAACAGATTCAAGATAGTAACGGAGTAGAGGTTTTGATTATTAAGCATTAGTAATGAAAAGAATAACTATTTTCCTATTGACGGGGATGTTTGCAAAAGTTTCTTTTGCAACAACTCCTAGACCGCTTGTTGCTATTTATGGGGTATTTAAGGAGGTTGGAGTGCCAGGAAATCCTACAGTTGCTGTTAGATGTCAGTCTCCTTTTGCCAAAGTATGTATTTACAGGCAATCCGTTTCCTCCATAACTACTTGTGCCGATAACACGACCGTAATACCAAACCAATGGGGACTTGACCCAAATAAGGACTATATTGGAATTATCAAAGAAAGTGGTGCTGTCAATTTCACAGAAGTCAGCTATTCAGCAATAACAGAATGTAATTCCCAATATATCGAAATTCAATACTACTAATCACAGCACCCGTCTAACTATAAAGACATAGTTGACGGGTGTATTTAACTCTATGAAAAATAAAATATTTTCTTTGTTTCTTTTGTTTTCTCCTTGGATTTGTATTGGACAAATTAGCTCGGCCTATCTAGTAATGGACGTTAACGGATGTAGTAATTGTTTGCAAACTGCTACAATGCTCTCGAAAACACCTGAATTGTTAAATAATATCAGCTTTTTATTTAACGGTGATGACGTCACCCTTGAACAAGCAAAAAATTACCTAAGTGATGAGTTAAAGGTAAATGGCGAGGTTGTACTAAATTCGAAAATTTACTACCAATACGTTTCAGCATACCCAAACCCAATTAGCAGAAAAATGCCACATATTGTTCTTTACAACAATTTAAATGAAAGAATTGAAAGGTCTTTCAGTATTGACAGTATAATTTTTTTTGAGAGTTTAATAAATAACATTAAAAGTCCTAACGTATATAAGTACATAAACGTTAAGCATGAGCTTGAGTCGGTAAAAAAGCTAATTGGTTACAAAGTACTTGAAATAAAAGACGGTAATCTAGTTGTAAATACTTATCAAAATCCGAGGAAAATATATATTTATAACACCCCACAAAAAATGCTTGACAGTTTGGTGATTGATTTGAAGCTTGAGGAAAAAATACTTTCTAGTAACAATGTAAAAATAAAAAATTTAGGAGAGGCTGTAGAGTGGCACAAACAATCAGGGTTTGCAAATTTTTCTTCTTTTGTCACGAACCAAACAATAACCTATGACAACCTTTCAGGGGTAATAATCACAAGATATTACAACTATGAAAATCAGGATTCAATTATTCATCCAACTCAAATTTTCCAGTATTTTGATTATTCAATTAAGTTAAGAAAGTTAAAACTGTATTCTTTTAGTCCACTTTGGGGTGGTGATTCTATTGATGATTTTCCTGTAATTTCCCAAAAGGAGTATTATCAAGACCTTGACTACCCTTTTAAAGACTCATTAGATAACTGGTACGCCTTTATTAATTATGAATCAGGTGAGATGGACTCAGTGTCAAAAACTAAACAACTTGTTCGATTTCACTATAATAATCAAAAAAAGATGTATTCAGTTGATTCCGTGATTTATAATATTGTTTTTGATACTATTGAATCTTTTTCAAAAAATAGATTTAACAATCCTCAAACTTATTTTGCTTATCGATTCAATGAACCATTTTTCTATTACAATGATGCACCATTAATACGCAATGTTTTCACTAATCAAACAATTGATTTGTCGAATATTCAAAAGGGTTTGACATGGGTTTATGACCTAGTTCAAAGACAAGATGGATTGTATATTCTGATTAAAACGAATGAAGGTAGAAAGTTGTTGATTTTAGACAAAAAATCGAATAAATTGTTGTCTAAAATTGATTTGCAAGAATTAGACAAATTGATTGTGACTGAGGCTAATGGGTCTTCATCAGCCAAAAGTAATTTAGTGTTGGACTCGGATTTAAGTATTTATTTCATAGATAAGAAAGGTATAATTAATCAATTAAAGTTAGTTAATTAATCACCTATATGTTATTACATGAAAAAGCCGAATGATATTTTCATTCGGCTTTTTTGTTATTAGATTAATAGCTTATTTGTACATGGTGTCTCGTTGCTCTTTAATAGCAGGATCGTTAATGTATTCATCAAAAGTCATGCGTTTATCGATTATTCCATTCGGAGTTAATTCAATAATACGGTTAGCAATGGTTTGGCTAAACTCATGATCATGTGTGGTGAACAAAGCAATATGATTCCAATCTTTTAAAGCATTGTTAAATGCAGTAATAGATTCCAAATCCAAATGGTTGGTAGGCTCATCTAAAAGCAAACAATTGGCATTGGTTAACATCATACGGCTGGTCATACAACGTACTTTTTCGCCCCCACTTAATACATTAGATTTTTTAAATACCTCTTCGCCACTAAACAACATCTTGCCTAAAAATCCACGTATATATGTTTCATCTTTTTCTTTACTGAACTGACGTAACCAATCAACTAAATTATCATCTCCATTAAAGTAATGGTTGTTTTCATTAGGCAGGTATGATGTGGTAATGGTTTGGCCCCAAGCTATATCCCCTGAATCAGGTTTAATTTCATCAACCAATACTTGATAAAAGGCAGTAGGTGCCATTGGGTTCCGGCTTAGTAAAGCCACTTTATCACCTTTCACTAATGTAAAAGTAATGTCGTTAAACAAAACCGTTCCATCAGGAGCCTTTTTACTCAGGTGTTCCACATTTAAAATTTGGTCACCACAATCACGGTCGGCTTTAAAAATAATGGCCGGGTATTTACGGGCTGATGGCCTGATTTCATCAACGTTTAGTTTTTCAAGTAACTTTTTACGGCTGGTAGCTTGTTTGCTTTTAGAAGCATTGGCACTAAAACGCTCTATAAACTCTTGTAATTCTTTACGCTTATCTTCTACTTTTTTGTTTTGATCAGAACGTTGGCGTAGGGCTAACTGGCTGCTCTCATACCAAAATGAGTAATTACCCGTGAATAACTGAACTTTTCCAAAATCAATATCAGCCACATGGGTACAAACGGCATCTAAAAAATGCCTGTCATGGCTTACTACGATTACCGTATTTTGAAAATCAGCTAAGAAGTTTTCTAACCACCCAATTGTTTCTACGTCTAAATCGTTGGTCGGTTCATCTAATAATAAAATATCAGGATTGCCAAATAACGCTTGAGCCAATAATACACGTACCTTTTCTTTACCGCTTAGCTCGCTCATTAACATGCCATGTAATTCCTCATTTACGCCTAGGCTACTTAATAATTCAGCGGCATCACTTTCTGCATTCCAACCTTCCATATCGGCAAAAATACCTTCCAAAACACCGGCTCGTTCACCATCAGCATCAGTAAAATCGGCCTTGGCATATAATGCATCTTTTTCTAGCATTATTTCTAAAAGTTTTTTGTTACCCATAATTACGGTTTGCAATACGGGGTAGTTATCAAAAGCAAAGTGGTTTTGAGAAAGCACACTCATGCGTTCACCGGGCGTCATAGATACGTTACCCGTGGTGGGTTCAATTTCGCCCGACATGATTTTTAACAAGGTAGATTTTCCTGCACCGTTTGCGCCAATCACACCATAGCAGTTGCCAGGTGCAAATTTAATATTCACTTCATCAAACAACACGCGCTTACCATAGCGCAAACTTAAATTAGATACTGATAACATGGAGCCTTACAAATTTGAGGGCGCGAAAGTACGAAAAAGAGTTTAATGTTGGGAAGATTAAGTTGAGTAGGTTAATGAACAAGGCGATAACCCTTAACCCTGAGCAAGAAATGAGCTACGTTTATGATTGAATAAATGTGGTGAAGCGATTAAATCCAAATGCTGTAAAAACAAAATAATGATAATCTAACAGAATACAATGTAGTAAATCTTATAATAGACAACACGAAGTTAACTGGTTTAATCTTCTTCTTCTGGAGGTGCCTCTTCGTTATAGCTAAAGTAAGTTTCGCCAATAGCTAGAAGCAATTCTTTCACTTCATTTGCCTTGTCGGTATCTTTTTGTTTTTCGTAAGCTACCACCAAATTACGCAGTATTCTTTTAATGATGGATAAATTACCGCAGGCTTCAAAATAATCTGGTTGTGGCTCAAATTTAATTTGCCTTAAAAACTGCTCAAGGTTGGCTTTGCTGAATACCGCGCCATTATTAAATGCATTTATGTAAAACAATACACGTCCTTCGCGATAGTCGTGTTGTGTTTTTAAATTAAATGGATCGTTAAGTAGCAGTTGTTTGTTCTCTTCTTTATACGCGCAAACAAAATGTTGAGGTAGGTTTACTCCAAAAATGGGCAGGTGTAGCCTTTGTCCTAATAAAATATAAATAACCGCCATCATAATGGGGTTGCCCTTTCGTGTTTCTAAAACAACATTTATAAAAGAATTTTCGGGCGCGTGATAGTTGTCTACGTTGCCCTTAAATCCTAATTCGTGGTAAATAACACTGTTTATAATGCGAACTTTTTCATACGGACTTAAATCGTGATGCATATCAAGCCAAATATCTAAACGAATTTTATCTATTTGGTTAATAATATCTTGTGCATTTAAATTAGGATACTGGTAACGAGCAATCAAACAAATACCCGTTAGCAAATCTTGTTCTGATGAGCTGTACCAATCCCCAAAATCTTTTAACAGTTCGGTATATTGTATGCGGTGAACTACTTGTATAAGTCTATCTTGTTGGGTTGTATTTTGCAGTTTACTCCACTCGCTTTCCAAAATTGGAATAGCTTCTTTGCCCAATGATAAAAGTTTACTTTCCACATGGTCAAGTACCTCTTTGTCATCATCATCAAGCAAAGCTATTAACGAATGAATTTCCCTTTCGTTCATCATGCTTTATTTGGTGTAGCTATTTTTTTGCCGTTTTTTTTGCAACTGTTTTCTTTGCAGTTGTTTTTTTAGCAGCCGTTTTTTTAGGGGCCTTTTTTGCAAATGCGTCTGGTTCTTCTATTTCAATTAGTTTTTTTACCTCATCTAAAGTAATGCTGGCAAGGTCTTCGGCAGTATATTTTTCGCCATCTTTCTTGCGCGCTATTTTAATCATCTTTTTGCCAAAGCGTATAAAAGGTCCCCATCTGCCGTTTTCAAGGGCAATCTTTTCATCCTCCCATTGTTGTATAAAACGGCTGGCTTCTTTATCTATTTTCTTACCAATCAACTCATCCATTTGTGGCTGGGTAAGTTCATCAAAATCATAATTACGGGGTACGTTTATGTATAAATCGTTCCATTTAATAAATGGCCCAAAGCGACCTTTACCTTTGGTAATAGGTTTGTTTTTATAAGAACCAACTGGAGCATCTGCTGTTTGTTTGGCGTTAATTACTTCGGCAACACGTGTTAAATCAACTTCCATTAATTCTTCGCCTTTGGGCAAAGATATAAAATCATCTCCCCACTTAACGTATGGCCCATAACGGCCTACATTAACAGATACTTCCTTGCCTAGATATTCGCCAAGTGTACGGGGTAATTTAAACAATTCAAGTGCTTCTTCCAATGATATTGAATCGATTCGCTGACTTTGTAATAACTTACCGTATTGTGGTTTTTCATCTTCTGTAGCTTCGCCTAATTGTACATAAGGTCCAAATTTACCAACCTTAGCGTATATGTTTTTACCTGTTGAAGGATCAATACCAAGGGTACGTTCACCACTTTGACGCTCCGCTGTTTCGGTTGTTTTTTCTACATCTTCATGAAATGGTTTGTAGAAATCGGCAATCATTGTATTCCATTGTATTTGGCCGCGAGCAATCTCATCAAACTCTTTTTCTACATTAGCTGTAAAGTTGTAATCCATAATTTTATCAAAATGTTTCGATAAAAAGTCGGTAACAATCATTCCAATATCACTAGGGAAAAGTTTTGCTTTTTCGCTTCCGTATTTTTCTGCTTTTACTTCACGTTTAATTTCGCCTTTTTCCAAAGTCAAGGTGGTAAAGTTGCGGTCTTTCCCGTCACGATCTTCTTTTACCACATAACCACGTTTTTGTATGGTACTAATTGTTGGTGCATAGGTTGATGGACGGCCAATGCCTAATTCTTCAAGTTTCTTTACCAAGCTAGCCTCTGTGTATCTTGGCGCAGGACGTGTGTACCTCTCGGCAGCATCCATATTAATTAGGGAAAGTTTCTCACCAACCTTTAAAGGTGGTAGCATTTTACTGTTTTCGTTTTCCGTTTCATCATCAGTACTCTCTAGGTATACTTTTAAGAAACCGTCAAACTTTAATACTTCACCTGTTGCAGTTAAGGTATCGGATAAAGTACTTACTCCAATTTGTGCAATGGTACGTTCTATTTGCGCTTTGCTCATTTGCGAGGCGATAGCGCGTTTGTAAATTAAATCGTATAGTCTTTTTTCTTGAGGGGTACCATCAATATCTACGTTTTCAAAATAGGTAGGACGTATGGCCTCGTGAGCCTCTTGGGCACTATCGTTTTTAGTAGTATAACGTTTAGGATTGCTGTATTGTGCACCAAAGTTTTTGGTAATGTAATCTTTGGCTGCACCAATTGCTAGTTCACTTAAGTTTACACTGTCTGTACGCATGTAAGTTATGAATCCATGTTCGTAAAGTTTTTGTGCTATACTCATGGTGGTACTTACACCATATCCTAGTTTCCTACTTGCTTCTTGTTGAAGTGTTGATGTGGTAAAGGGCGGAGCAGGTGATTTTTCTGCTGGTTTAACCTCTAAATTATTAATGGTAAAATCGGCATTAATACATTTTTGCAAAAACGCCATTGCATCAATCTCCTTATCAAAACGTTTTGATAATTCTGCATCCATTTGTTTGCCACTAACATTAAAGTGTGCAACTATTTTAAAAGCAGAAGAATGGCTAAAGTTGTTAATTTCTCTTTCACGCTCTACTATTAACCTAACCGCAACGGATTGCACGCGGCCTGCACTTAAATTACCTTTTATTTTTTTCCAAAGTACTGGCGATAATTCAAAACCTACTAACCTATCTAATACCCTTCTTGCTTGTTGAGCATTTACTAGGTTATAATCTATTCCACGAGGATTTTCAATTGCACGTAAAATAGCAGGCTTAGTAATTTCATGAAAAACAATACGCTTGGTATTTTCTGGTGTTAATTTTAGCACCTCACTTAGATGCCAAGAAATGGCTTCACCCTCTCGGTCCTCATCGGATGCTAACCAAACCATATCACTTTGTGCGGCTAGTTTTTTTAATTCACTTACTACAGCTTTCTTCTCTGCAGGTACTTCATATTGAGGTTCGAAATTCTTATCAATTCTGATGGCTTCGTCACCTTTCGCCAAATCACGTATATGACCATAACAGCTTTTTACGGTAAAGTCTTTACCTAAAAATTTCTCTATGGTTTTAGCCTTTGCAGGCGACTCAACTATCACAAGGTTCTTTGTCATACGGCAATATTACTAACTTATATAAAAACAAAAAACAGTGAGTAAAAGCTCACTGTTTCGGTACGCACGTTACAATTTTTTTTAGTTTACAACAAGTTTATGCGCAAATGTTCCATTTTGCGTAGTAACATTTATCAGGTAAATACCTGCTTTTAAATCACTACGGTTAATGGCTAAGCTATGCATACCAGCTTGCATTTCACCTTGTTGCAGTGTGCTTATTTTACGACCTATTACATCACAAATATTAATTTCAATTTGTTGTGTTTGTTTCAACTCAAACTGGGCATAAGCAGAACCTTCCATAGGATTAGGATATACATTAAATGCCATTTCTTGTTTTAAATTATCCAATAAACCTGTTGATGAAGTGATTGAGAAATCATCAATAAAGGTGTTGTTACCTCTTAAATTTCTTAACTCAAAACGTATGCGTGCATTGGTCATGTTGCGGTATGGTGTTAAGTCAAAAGTTAGTGTTGTCCATTGCGATGTTTCGGTTGGAACTAATTCAGTTGTTGCCATACTAAGAGTTGGTGTAGCTGAATATAATTTTGTTTCAGTCCTGCCAAAATCGCCACTGATACCAATTTCTAAAACATCTCCTGATGTTTTTCGTGCGTTTGCCACACGTACTTTTAATACAGGGTTGGCTAATGTAGAAATATCAATTAATGGAGAGTTAAATTCATCTCTGGAATGTGTTGTAGCGGAGTAATTATAGTTACGAAAAGCAATACTTTTTGTTCCGTTATATCCTACGTTGTCCGTTTTCCAACCATTAGCAGCATTATTTAAATTTTGTATACGCCATCCTGCCGTGCTAATATTTGCATCTTCAAATCCATAACTATATGGTGCTTTGATGCTAGCCGCTACAACAGAGGTATATTCGCCACTAGTTATAATGCCTGCAGCAGCAAGATTAGCCGCAGAGGATATAACACTGCGGTAAGTTTGCATTTGTGCCAAGGCACGTGCTTTCTGCCCCAAGGTGTATGTGTTTGCACATTTACCATCCAGGTAGTCCATGTAATTGCTAATCATGTCTGGTAAATCTGGAGAATCCCCAGTGCATGAATTTAATGATGCATCACATATAGAACCGTAATTTGCTTCTAATACCGGTGGTGTATCGCAAACGCGATCTCCCGCTGATCCGCATGTTGATGCTGTTGCACCATTACATCCATCTTGAAAAGTGTGGTATAAACCTATCCAATGTCCAACTTCATGGGTTAATGTTCTACCTTGATGGCTGGTACTTCCAGTTTGTATGTTGCCTACGTAATCAGATCTAATAACAATACCATCTGAATTAGGAGAGAAAGGTAAACTTGCGGGGAATTGAGCAAACCCCAATACAGTTCCACTGCCTGTTCCTCCAAGTGTTATTGATTTTACTACCCATATGTTTAGGTACTTGCTTGTACTCCATCTAATCAATGATTTGACATTATCGTTTGCGCCTTCTGTTAATGTACTTTTAATTCTGTTAATGCCATCATGTCTGTTTCCATTAGGATCAAATTGCGCTAAACGGAATTCAAATTCCATATCTGTTGCCGCGGCCACTGTGCTTTTATCTCCGTTTGTCCCTGCTTTTTTACGAAAGTCCTCATTTAAAATCCTGATCTGATCCATGATTTGAGCCTGCGTAATGTTTTCCATACCATCATTGTGTATTACATGGAAAACCACTGGAATATAAGTAATGGTGCCTTGTTTGGCGAAATTTCGGCCTGTTAATAATGCATCAGCTATTTTACGTGCTGCTTCATTTCCTTTTTCTTCTTCCAATGCCAATGAAGGATTGGCTTGTTTCATTTGGTAATGAACTTGGTCAGTTGCACAAGGAATAATCTGCTGAGCTTGTGTATTTATGAGTGCTAATGAGAGGATGCTTGCTAATAAGATTTTTTTCATTTAAATAGTTTGATCAACTTTTGTTGTTATTCAAGCTGCAAGATAGAGCTAAAATATTTAAAAATTGTGGCGTCACACACATCACCTTACCAAACTTTTACATTATAGGTATTGGTATACAGTGGCTTAATGTAAATTAAAATGTGGTTAGAATTAGTTATAAGTTTTACTTATCAATTAATAGCGTTGTTTCTCAGAACAAAATCAGCCAGAACCACAGCCGACATGGCTTCAATAATTGGCACTGCTCTAGGAACTACACACGGGTCGTGCCTACCGCTTGCTGCTAAGGTAACTTCTTCTCCTTGGTTTGATATAGTTTGTTGCTCGCTTCTAATCGTGGCAACTGGTTTAAATGCGCATTTAAAATATATAGGTTCTCCATTACTTATACCGCCTTGCACACCACCACTGTTATTGGTTCGGGTATGCATTCCTGTTTCAGTTAAAAAAAACTCGTCATTGTGTGCACTTCCAAACGATTGCGCTGCCTCAAATCCACTGCCAATTTCAAATCCTTTACAAGCGTTTATACTTAACATGGCTTTACCCAATTCGGCATGTAGTTTATCAA
>CALPIR020000068.1 GCA_943323675.2 Chitinophaga pinensis
TAATTGGCCATCCTCGCAAACAATAACGTATTCATTTTCTTTTGGTGTATATCCGAAATCTCCTACCTGCAGTGTATTAATATTAAATTTATTGATGGGGATAACCTGAACAGGATTAATTAATACGCTACCTTTATCGAATACTAATTGACCATTAATGTAGGTTTGTTTCACTTTAAAATCAATCAAATCATCAACCAATATAAAATCTGCTGGCGCGTTGGTTTGAAGTAAACCAACAGGGAGTTTATAATGTTTAATAGGATTAATGCAAGCGGCTTGCAATACGTCATACAAGTTATAACCTGCATTAATTGCTCTAGCGCAAAGTGTATTAATATGCCCTAACAAAAGTGAGTCAGGGTGTTTGTCATCACTGCAAAACATTATTTGTGTGGGATGCGAATTTAGCGCAGGGATCAAGGCATCAAAATTACGTGCGGCACTTCCTTCTCTAATTAAAACCTTCATACCCAGGTTGAGTTTCTCTAAAGCCTCATCTAGTGTAAAACATTCGTGATCGGAAGAAATTCCAGCAGCAATATATTTTCGCAATTGTTCTCCACTTAATCCTGGGGCATGTCCATCAACAGGTTTATCTGCTTTATGTGCAACCCTAATTTTTTGATGCACCAATTCATCATCAAAGATAACCCCGGGGTAATTCATCATTTCAGCTAAATACAACACCTCATCGCGTTGCATTAATTTTTCAATATCGGCTACCGTAATTTCATCTCCAGCTGTTTCAAAAATAGTTGCAGGCACACAACTTGGGGCTCCAAAAAAAAATTTAAATGGTGTTTGTTTACCATTTTCTATCATGTACTCAACGCCTTTTACTCCAAGCACATTTGCAATTTCGTGTGGGTCGCTAACTGTTGCTACAGTTCCATGCATTACAGCCATTCGAGCAAATTCAGACGGCACCAAAAGTGAACTTTCGATATGTACGTGAGCATCAATAAAACCTGGCAACAAAAAACCTGTTACGATTTCTGTTATAGGTGTAATTGATTTTATGAAACCCTGCTCAATAGTTACCTCTGCAGCATAAATTTCACGGTTTACAATATCAACTAGGTTAGCTTTTAGTATAGTCATGATTATCCTTTTAACTCATCAGTCCAAAACATAAAAGGCATAAAGTTTTTCAAGCCTTCAGCGATATAAATATCGCCAGTTTCGCCTTGTAAAATAATACGCATTGGCTGCTTAAATCTCATTTCATATTCGCTCATACTTTGCAAACATGCACCACAACTCATAATCGGTTCAATAACTTTAAACTTATCGGCTTTAACCGTAATTGCCATTGTTTTTACAGCCTCATTAGGATAATTAGCTCCTGCACTAAATATTGCTACTCGTTCGGCACACAAACCACTCGGGAAAGCAATGTTTTCTTGATTACTGCCCTTCACAACTACACCATTGTTTAACTGTAAGGCACATCCCACATGAAAATTTGAATATGGCGCATAGGAAGTATCAACAGCTTTCTTGGCTTCTTCCAACAACATCCGATCTGTTTCATTAAGTTGGTTAATATCTGTATAGCATTTTAAAATAGATTCACGCTTTATTTCGGTCATAGTTATTGAAGTTTAGTTGAAAAATTATAAAGTAAATGTATAGCTTCGTACTCTTAAATACAATCGTTTTTTTATGAAAAACATTCTTGTAATTGGTGCTGGTCTTTCATCATCATACTTAATAAAATATTTATTAGAGCAAGCTAACATATATAATTGGCAAATTACTTTGGTTGACAGTAATCTAGAGGCTGCACAATCAAAAATTGCCAATCATCCAAAAGCAAAAGCGCTTTTACTTAATGCAAATAATAACGCGGAGGTGGAGCAATTAGTTTCTGCAAACGATTTAATTATATCATTACTACCTGCAGCAATGCATATAAACGTAGCGCGTATTTGTGTTAATTTAAAGAAGCATTTAATTACAGCCAGTTATGTAAGCACAGAAATGCAAAGCTTACACAGCGAGGCGGTGGAAAGTGATGTTATATTGCTTAATGAGTGCGGTTTGGATCCTGGTATAGATCATTTATCTGCCATGAAATTAATTGACGGTATTAAAGCAAAAGGTGGTAGCATTGATGTGTTTAAATCGTTTTGTGGCGGATTAGTTGCCCCTGAATTTGATGATAATCCTTGGAATTACAAGTTTACTTGGAACCCAAGAAATGTTGTTGTTGCTGGACAAAGTACAGCACAATATTTAGAACATGATGAGATTAAATTTATTCCTCCACAACGTATTTTCACCCAAACAGAAGTAGTAAATATTGAAGACCACGGTGAATTTGAAAGTTATGCAAACCGTGATTCTCTTGGATACATCAAACCATATGGAATTGAAGAATCTCATACCGTTTTACGTGGTACGCTTAGAAAAAAAGGATACGTAAAAGCTTGGAATAACTTAGTTAAACTTGGCTTAACAGATGATAGCTTTGTTGTGCATAATACGCAAGAATTAACCTACAGAGAGTTGTTAAGTGCATTTACTCCCGGCAATGACTTATCTAAGTTAGAAGAACGTGTTTGTTCGTTTTTAAACCTTAACTCCGAGCATGAGGATTACAAAAAGCTTGTTTGGTTAGGTTTATTTAATGATATAAAAATTAATATACCTGATGCCTCTCCTGCATTTATACTACAACAGTTGCTACAACAAAAGTGGAAGCTGCAAAAAGGAGAATTAGATATGGTAGTGATGTACCATGAAATTGAAGCCTCATACCCTGATAAAAAAGAAAAAATAAGCAGTGCTTTAATAGTAAAAGGAGAAAACGAAATACTAACAGCTATGTCAAAAACGGTAGGGCTACCTATGGCCATAGCGGCTAAACACATCATGTTGGGCGATGTAAAATTGCGCGGTGTAGTAATACCAACCATGCCAGAATTGTACGACCCAATTTTAAGCGAATTAGCCGAGTACGGTATTTCTTTTGAGGAGAAGATTTATTAGTCGACTTGTTATTGGTTACTTGTTCATTCACTTCTAAGCTAAAGCTTCGAAGTTTGAAAGGTTGATTGATTATTGGTTGAATGATTAAAGCCTATTCGAGTAACCCGAGCACTCGGATTGTATCGAGAATAGGAGTCATTAATAAGTATTATTTTTAGCGTATTTAAGTTTGTCGTTTGAACTCTTCTGTGCACTTCTGTAAGCCCCTATCACAACTGAAATTGTTTCCCTATGTAAAATGCTTGTGCAATTTTCTTATAGGCCAGTGTAGGTTCACCATTGGATTCGTAAATAACAAAGCTATTGTTTATGGTTTTCGTTTGGTATTTACACCATTGTTGAATCATCCGATTAGCAGGTTTGTTTGCTTTAGGATAAAGTTCAACTTGTTGTTTTAAAAACAAGCCTGATTGTTTGGCATAGTCACTAAAAATATGAGCCTCATGAGTTGGTAATATCAACCAAAAACTGCCAGTATTATTTAGTAACTTTATAACATTATTGGCCAGCTCATTCAATGTCAAATCTGCATCATGCCTAGCTATACTTCTCTGTTTATCATTTATGCTAAAGTTACTATCCTTTATATAATATGGCGGATTACAAATCACAACATCATATAACTTTTGACAATTTAATGCAAAGTTTTGTAGAGATTGATGATGTGCATATAAACGATTACTCCAATTACTCGATTTAAAATTAAAGTGAGCTTCGGCAGCTGCTTGAGTATCAATTTCTACTGCATCAATAATTGCATCGCTTCTTTGTGCACTCATCAATGCAAGTATACCAGTACCAGTGCCAATGTCTAAAATTTGATGCGCTTTTTCTACTTCAGCTAGACAACCTAACAACACGCTATCAGTGCCAATTTTCATGGCACTATGTTGTTGCTTTACCTTAAACTGTTTAAATACAAATTCACTCATGAGTAGGCAATAATCGCTAATAGTTGGCTTTAGGCAAAAGATATTTGAGTTGGTGGATTAACCACAATGAACACAAAGGTAACACAACAGACAAAGCGTTAATCAAATTCTGTTCAAATTTGAGTTTTCTTTATGCTATTTACATTTACTTACTACCCTTTAAAATAAACTACATCCCGTTGGTTGAATAATTATAAAAGTAGTATGATGTGAATTCAATACTTCTTATCATTGCAAGATGGTTAAAAAATCTGGTGGATTTAATCTTAGTAAAGCGCTCAAAAAAATAGGAATGATCCTGTTTAGTTTGTTTGTTATTGGATTTCAGTTTGCCATGTTATTAATCATACTTTATCGCGTGGTTCCTGTTCCGTTGACTCCTTTACACGTGCAACGAGTGATTGAGCAAATAGCCAATGATAAGCCCATTAAACTTACAAAAAGCTGGAAAAGCATCGATTACGTTACAGATAAGTTTTGTTACGCAGTATTAACCAGTGAGGATATTAAGTTTATTAGTCATTATGGGTTTGATTTTGAACAAATTTATAAGTCGGTAAAAACAGGAATGAAAACTGGGAAAAAAATGCGTGGTGCAAGCACCATTACCCAGCAAACATCCAAAAATCTGTTTTTTACGCCCAAACGCAGCTGGATTAGAAAACTACCAGAGATTGGTATTACTGTTTGCTTAGAATTGCTCTGGACCAAGAAGCGCATTTTAGAGGTATACATTAACATCATAGAGATGGGTGATGGAATATATGGAGTTGAGGCTGCTGCCCAGCATTACTTTAATAAAAATGCTCAAACCTTAAGTAAACGCGAATGTGCATTGATAGCAGCATGTTTGCCAAACCCACGTAAATTCAAGGCCAATAAACCTAGCCAATACATTAACAGAAAAGCTGCTGTTGTGCAACGTTACATGTATAAAATTGGCAAGTTACCATGGAGAGTAGAGGGTGAAAAGAAGAAAAAGAAGGGGTAATTTGCAATTATTCTTGTGGCTCCAACCCAAACGAAACTTAAGAACCTGCGATACTTTTCGACTCATATTTACTTAAGGTTTTATTCCTTGGGGCTGCACCCCAAATCGCTTAACTTTTTAACTCGTAGTTGTTATTATTTTTTGGCCTCGTTGATTGCTACGCAGTTGTCTTGAAACAAACTTCTCCATTTATTAATTGGGGTTGCACCCCAAACCCGCGATACTTTTTGTCTTGAAACAAAAAGTATCCAAAAAATTCAAGGCTTATGATGCTTTTACTACAATCTACTGTGTGCGTTTTTCCGCGCAATCCAAGCCACTGCGTTTCTGGATTGCTTAATATGGCCATTGCACAAACGCCCTCATTGATTGTTTCGTAAAATCATCATAGGCCGTATAGAGTCCTTCAGACATGGTTTATCATTCTAACATTTGAATGCATTCTCTCTATATTTCATAGACAGAAAAAAGCAATATTTAAAAGCAAAAAGTACCCGATGGAAGCGCTGTGCCGAAATAACTTCGGCACTGTCATGCAAAGCCTTTGCGTGGACATGACTGAGGGGTATTTATTGAGTAAACTTATGGATCTATATTAGAAAACTAAAACACTTTATAATTATATCCTGAATCAAACTACACCACAACCATTGTGCTGCTAGATTTAGCAACATCGGTGCGTTTGCCATTTTCGTCAACAGTCCAAATTTCAGCCTCACAAAAATGCATGCGGCTACCTGCCTTTATAACCCATCCTTTAGCATAAAGCTTAGAGCCAATTCCTGGATTTAGATAACTAATTCGCAAATCAGCAGTTACTACACCCTGCCCTCTTTTAGCCAAGGTAAAAGCTGCAAATCCACTTACCACATCGGCAAATGTTGCAGTTACTCCTCCATGCACGTAACCCATTTGTTGATGATGATACCCTTGTAAATCAATGGTAGCCTCTATTTCTCCAGCATCAATAAAGTGAATATGAATACCTATGTGTTTAGAAAAGTGGTTACCCCCTATTTTCTCTTTTACCATTTCCACAAAATCAGGTTCTGCAGGCTTAAACTTCATCATATAATAATTTTTATTACTTTTACGCCCTGCGAAAGTAAACAAGCATACATGCAAAGCCAAACAGATTCATACCACACTTTTACTTATACCGATAGTGAGCTAGATTTATCGGCCAAGGAAAATTATGCATTAGACATTTGTTTGGCTACAAATCGCATTAGTTTTACCTTGTTTAACGCAAACAGAGTGCTTGGTTTCAGATACATTAATACCAATATTAATATTTTAGAAGCAAATGCCTCTCAATTATTAAGTTTAGTGAATGCACTAGAATGGTACAGTTCTTCTTATAAAAACATTCGTGTTTTTATTGATAACGAAACCTTTAGCATGATACCTGAAGCTTTATTTGACGTGACTCAAGCTGGCACTTACCTGAACCTTGTTCACAAAAAACTACCCGACTTGCAAGTGCTGCATAGCGCATTACCAAAAAATCAGTCTGTATGCGTTTTTAGTTTATCGCAATATTGCTATGCTGCCATCAACAGCATTTTGGGTACTCCGTTAATTATGCATCAAAGCATGGTACTGCTACAAACTGCGGCAGAATTTAATGAATCTGACCTTAAACAACATTTGTTGGTTTACGTATCTAATTCCTTTATAGCGGTGTTACAATACCATCAAAACGAAATAAAATTTTTAAATACCTACCATGTTGATGCCGATACCGATACCGTATATTTTATTTTATCGGTAGCAGAACAATTAAAACTGCAAGCTGATAAGTTTGGCATATACGTAATGGGTGATATCTCCTCAACATCAGCAACTATGGGGTTACTTAAAAAGTACATTCCAAATGTGCAAACCATTAATAGGGTTGATGGTATACAATATCCATTATCATTTAGAGAGTTTCAGGAGCAACAACACTATTTAGCAATACATACTTTATTGTGCGAATAATTAGCGGAAATTTAAAAGGTATTTTAATTACTCCACCCAAAGGACTACCTGTGCGCCCAACAACCGATAGAGCTAAAGAAAGCCTATTTAATATTATTGAAAATAACTTTAACATTGATGAACTAACTGTATTGGATTTATTTAGTGGAACAGGTAATATAAGTTATGAATTTGCCTCACGTGGCGCACAAAAAATAACCGCAGTTGATTTAAGTTTTAAGTGTGTTGAGTTTATTAAAAGTATGAAACAAAAGCATACCTTAAATAACCTTGATGTACTTAAAAAAGATGCCTTTACTTTTTTAAAAAGTGCACTCACCAAGTTTGATATTATTTTCACAGATGCGCCATACGCTCACCGTGAAATCAATCAGATTCCCAAGTTGGTAGCAGAACGAAAGTTGCTGCATAATAACGGATGGTTAATTGTAGAGCATGAAAACACCTTGGATTTAGACAATGAACCTAACTTTACACATAAGCGCGTTTATGGGCAATCTTGCTTTAGTTTTTTTAGTGCGGGCGTTTAATTAAAAAAACTGCATATTCGCTAAACCAATTACATACACATGAAACGTATTGCTCTGTTCCCTGGCACTTTCGATCCAATTACCGTTGGCCATATTAACTTAATAGACCGTGCTATGCATTTGTTTGACGAGATAGTAATTGGTATAGGACACAATAGTACCAAAAGCACTTTGTTTTCGCTAGAACAAAGAGAAAACTGGATTAAAGACATTTTCAACAATCAACCTAAAATACTAGTGCAAGCATACGAAGGTTTAACAGTTACATTTTGCGATGAAATTGGTGCACAATTTATTTTAAGAGGTTTGCGTAACATGAGCGATTTTGATTATGAAAAAAACATCGCCCAAATGAATAAATTAGTGAACCCAAACATTGAAACCATTTTCTTAATGTGTGACCCTGCATATACCCCAATTAGCAGTAGTGTTGTTCGTGATTTAATTCGGAACGGAGGAGATGCTAGTCCTTACCTACCCGTAGGTGTAAACTACCAATAATACAATGGCTTAATAAAAATAGGCGAACAACAAATAATTAAGACTAATGATGCTTGAAAAATTTGTTATAGGTAGAATATTATACGTTAACATTTTACGCATCAAATAATTAATATATTTAATACATAATATTTTATAGGTTACATCAATACAATCTAACAAAATCAAATGCACATAAGAATAATAACGATGTTGTTAATCCAATTTTTAGCATTAACAATGTATGCTCAACATATTACTGTTGAAGCAATAAAACCTCACCTTTCTTACCTTGCCGATGATAAATTACAAGGTAGAGAGCCTGGAACAAAAGGAGAAAAATTAGCCATAAAATATATCAGCCAACAGTTTGAAAGCTACGGATTAAAACCAATGGGGACAAAAGGTTATGCTCAGTATTTTACCTATAAAACTAAAAAAACTCCACACGACACGGTGGCTTCAGGTGAGGCTAAATATGGATCTAACGTCATTGGCTTTTTAGATAACGGTGCTGCTAAAACCATTGTAATCGGAGGACATTTTGACCATTTAGGTTTTAGAGAACACGGTTCATCTTTAGACAAAAATAAAAAGTTAATACACAATGGTGCTGATGATAACGCCTCGGGTACAGCAGGTGTATTGGCACTTGCAAACTATTATGCAAACAATGGCATTAAGGAAAAAAGCAACATCTTATTTATGTGCTACTCTGCAGAGGAAGATGGTTTAATTGGATCGAAATATTTTACCAATAACCCAACAATAGATTTAAGTAAAATCAGTGCCATGATTAACATGGATATGATTGGCCGATTAAACGATTCAACTAAAAAACTGATCGTGTTTGGAGTAGGAACAAGTACTGCCTACACCCATATTTTTGCAAATACAAAAAGTAGCCTAACTTTAGTTTTTGATTCTGCAGGAATTGGTCCATCAGACCAAACATCTTTCTATCTAAAAAATATTCCTGTGTTACATTTTTTTACAGGACAACATACCGATTACCACAAATCGACTGACGATACAGAGAAGATTAATTTTATTGGTGAAGTAGAAGTGTTGCTGTTTATCCAACAAATTGCATCGGCACTGGCCGAAACTGAAAATATTCCGTTTACCAAAACCAAACAACCAGAACAATCGCGAGTAAGCTTTAAAGTAACCTTAGGTATAATGCCCGATTATTCTTTTGAAGGCAAGGGCATAAAAATTGATGCAGTAAACGAGGGTAAACCAGCTTTAATGGCTGGTATGCAAGCTGGTGATGTATTGATTCAATTAGGTGAATTTACTATTAACAATATGCAAGATTACATGAAAGCCTTATCTAAACACAACAAAGGCCAACAAGTAAAAGCAACGGTGTTAAGGGGGGTAAATCAAGTAATCTTATCGGTTACGTTTTAGTTATAAAACGTAAATAAAAAAAAGCGCGGGAACTTAGTTTCCGCGCTTTTTTCGTTTAAGTAATTAGAAAATTATTGTTTGATACCTGTTGTAGTAACAATTAATCCATCCAATTGACCTCCAACAAGTTTGAAACTATACGTAAACTTTTTTGAACTACTTTCAAATGAAACATGATCATTTCCATTTCCAATAATATCAAAAGTCATTTCTGTTGAATCTGTTTCGTCATAAGTTTTTATGGTTTGGGCAGGTATACTTGATTTGTAGTTTGTTCCTGTTGTTACAATCGTTCCTGTTAAAATATTGATCCCATCCTCCAAAATATTTATGGTATTATTAGCTCCTTTTGAAATGTCAAATACGGCTGAGTCAGAATTCGTTTGCCCAGCTATTTCAGTAGTGAATGTACCGATGTATTTTCCTACTGACAAATCTCTTGCATCTGTTGTGCTGCTTGAGTTTGAAGAACTATCATCTTTAGAACAACTTGTTAAGGTGGCTATTGTTAACCCAGTAACAATTAATGCCAATATTGAAAAACGTTTCATGTATGGCAATGATAATAAAAATTCACAAGATGCCTTTAAAGCCTTCACACCAAAAAAGGTTAAAAATATTACTTTATATCCATTAGATGCACATTAAAAATCAATTTTTTATTTAAAATATCAATATAAAAACAATAAGTAGTATTTTATTGATTAAGCAAAAGCTTAACACTATCAGTGGAAAGAAGCTGTGTTGATTTGGCAAATCTAAACTCTACAAAGTTCACCAATGCGGCAACTTCAGCGTCAGTTAATTTGCTGTTAGCTGGCATTTTTTGTTGGTATGTTATTCCATTTACCACAATCCTTTGTTGCATACCATACCTTATAATTTGGGGTAATAAATTTCTGTTTTGAATAATGTAATCCACACTTAATAAAGGTGGCACTATGCGTGCAATCCCCTTTCCATCCAACTGATGGCAGTTGGCACAATGCGTTTCGTACAATTGTTGCCCATGGGCTACTTGCTGCATGTTTACACTCGGAGCTTCCATGCACGCTGCAAAAAAAGAAATCATCAATAATTTTATCAGTACCCTCATTTTTCTTTTAAAAGCAACTCCATATCGCTCATCAATTTATCAACATCATTGGTTGATGTCCCATCATAAATACCCCTAACACGTTGATGTTTGTCAACCAAAATAAAACCGCCACTATGAATAAAACCACCTGGCTCTGTGCTATCAGCCATAGCAGATGCATAGTAACCTTTTTCGGCTAACTCATACACTTGTTTCCTCTCACCCCTCAAAAACATCCATTGCTTGCCGTCCGATCCTAATCGGCTTGCATAATCGCGCAACAAGGCCAATGTATCATATTCGGGATCAATAGTATGAGATAAAATAACAACCTGATTGTTTCCTTTAAATTCCTCATACACCCTAATCATTTCTTTTTTCATTACAGGACAAATGGTTGGGCAACTGGTAAAGAAAAAATCTGCTACATAAATTTTACCTTTCAAGGTTTCGTTGTTCACCACAATACTATCTTGATTAAGTAAACTAAACGAAGGTATAGTTTGATAAATAGTATCAACCGTGGTTTTTCCATCAACAACTTTTTCCTCCGCAACTCGGTTACCTAGTA
>CALPIR020000069.1 GCA_943323675.2 Chitinophaga pinensis
CATTAGAATTTTTCCTGATCTTTCCGGCTCTTTTAATAGCACAGCGAAACTTAAAAGTTCAAAGGGTTATCATACCAATATGGTTAAACTGGACTGGAGTTCTCCAAATGTGGATTTATTAAATTTCTATAGGATTTATAGAAAAGTGTATGGCACCACCGCTGATTCGGTTTTGATTGGAACAAGTGGCGAAGGAACCGAAAATTACATGGATTATACTGCCATTTCAGGAATTCTATACAAATACAGTATTATAGGTGTAATGAATTGTGCTGGATATACGAGGCTAAGTAATATATCGGAAGATATTGGATTTAGATCGGCATTTGGAACGGTTAGTGGTAGCATGTCTTACCAAGGTGGATTTGCTTTAAATCATGCTAAGGTTATTGTAAGCCCTTCTGCAGCTAGCTTTGTTGGTGCCTCAATGCGTTTTGTAAATGCAACAGGAAAGCTCAATGTTCCAGCATCTAACAAGTTAAATTTAACGGCAGGTGTGACTCTTGAAACGTGGTTTAACACCAACAATATTAGTGGAACTAAAAACCTAATGGTATTAACATCCGGTACTAAAACACTTACACTAAGATTGCAAGGAGCAAATTTACAAGTGGTAGCATATAATGGCAGTGCTACGCAAACCGTTAACTCTTCAGCCGTTTTGGCTAATAATTTTAATCAAGCTACAGCAGTACTTGCATCAGATTCAATGATTATATATCTAAATGGTATTAGGTCTGCAGGAATTGCTTTGGGTGCATTTGTGCAATTACCAATGAACAATTCTGCTATCGAAATGGGAACTAGTTTTGTTGGATACCTTGACGAGGTTAGGGTTTATAATCGCGCAAAAACAGCGTTTCAAGTTACTGAAGACTTCTCTAGGAGAGTAAATCCAGATGATATTGGCCTTTTGGCCTATTATACTTTTGACGAAAAGATAATTGGATACAATGGATTTTTTGATTACTCAAGAAACGGATCAGTTTACAATGAAAATCATGGAATAACCCTTAATGGTGCATTTAGTGATTCAATTCCTTCTACTTCTCAATTGGCATATGCAAGTTATACCGATGATAAAGGTACTTACGTGGTTACCAACATTGGCTATATTGGAACTGGGCAGGTTTTTACTGTTACTCCATCATTTGAAACGCATGCCTTTAGCCCAATAAATAGAACTGTTTTTATAGGGGAAGGTGCTGGTGTGCACAGCGAACAAAATTTCACAGATATTTCATCGTTTACCGTTACAGGAACTGTTTATTATGATGGCACCAGCTGCCCTGCCGAAGGAATTCAATTAAAAATTGATAACCAAACGGTAACAAAAAACAACGCACCAGTAACTACAACTCAAAATGGAGCTTTTGAAATACAAGTTCCAATCGGTAATCACGTCATTACCGTGGAAAAGGATGGTCACACTTTTAGTGCTGGCCGATTCCCAAGTTCAGGGGAGTTTAATTTTCAAAATCCGAAAGCAGATATACAATTTATTGACAATACTTTAATTAAAGTTGTTGGTAGAGCAGTTGGTGGACCTATTGAAGCAGCAAAGGTCCCTGGTTTAGGTCGTTCTGTTAACAATATTGGTAAAGCAAGAATTCACTTCAAGTCTCAAATGGGTAATGGATGTAAAAGATTATCCGTTACTACCAATGACACCACTGGTGAGTATGTTGCGTATTTGCCACCTTTGGTATACACCATAGACACAGCAAGGGTTCCAACCCAACTTGATATTAATTTTGGTATACAAAGTGTGATGGATCTAACAAATTTTGTTAATCTAGTTACAACTTATGATACTGTTTATCTTCCTGGTACTAGCACAATATCTAGGATTGATTCAGTGAAATACCATACGATAAAAGACTTTATTTATTTTAATGTTCCTAATTTAGAATTTGCCCGTAAAACAGGTAAGACGCCAACGGATAGTGCATTTGTTGGTGAGCTATCAATAAAAATTGATAGTCTTACTACAGTAAGTTTAGTTCCATCTAGTCCATATAGATACCCTGTATTCAATCAATTTCAAACATATAATGCTAGAATATACGCCTTCGATATTTATACCAATAAAGACAGAACGCCTAATGTGATTAGTAGAGTGCCACTAGAAGGATCTGTAGTAATTGACAACGGTATGGCAACGCTCGATACCAAGACTCAAACACTAGAGGTTACTGGTGGTTATGCTGAATATTCATTCAGGTGCGGAAATCCAAATATTACAACTAATGCATTAAATCCAACACAAAGTTTTACGCTAGCCATTCAAGCTACGTTTTTTACACTTGGAAATAATGGTGCTAGAACCAGGAATTGGCTTCCAAATGCAGGTTCATCTTATAGAGGAATTGTATTTGGCGCAAGAGGAAGAGGCGGAGCATCTTTTATGACTAATGGACCAGAGAAGGTTGATTTGATTTTAAGAGACCCTCCAGGTTCAGCAAGTTCTGCCACATGGTCTAAAAATACGAATTATACAGCTATTAAACGCTATTCAAATTTAAGTAGTTCTGGTGGTAATTTTATGGGTACAGCCTATATTGGTGCCAAGTGGGAAACTAGTTTTGGTCTGGGTGCAATGGTAGGTACCGAAACAGAAGTAGGTGTGCAATTAGGTGGTGGTTTTAATAAAAACACATCTACAGGTACTAATGGTGAAGAGATTTCTACGTTGAGTACGTCTATAGATTTGTCTACAGGTGGGGGTTCTGACCAAGTAGGATCCAAAGCAGACGTCTTTTTTGGTCACTCTACTAACTATACTTTTGGTATGGCTGATAATCTATTGCTAGTAAAGGCTGCAGATTGCGGAATACCGGGTGCTATTTGTGGCGATACCATCATTAACGGATATAGAATAGGTATTAAACAGTCAATATCTATAGACCCTAATGGTATAAATACCGTTTTCGCTTATACGGTTGGAGAGATAGAAGATATCATTATTCCTAACCTTAAAAAAGCAAGGAACTTAGTATTAACGCAAGGAAGGAAAAAGAATAACCAAGCAAGGTATTTGATTAACTTTAATAACAACTCGGATCCTGATTATGATACCAAGTATGCGGCTAATAATGATGATCCAATTTGGGGAACCTCTAGGAATAAAAACAATCCTTTGATTTTAGATGAAATTGATAAAACAGGCCCTAGTTATACATTTAGACCAGACACATTATATGAAATTGATTCGGTTCGTTATTATAACAACCAAATTAGAATTTGGAAAGAAACGTTAGCTAAAAATGAGAAGGAAAAATACGATGTATTTAACCTTAATCTAAATAATGTGCAAAGCAATGGTACCAATACCAGCATAGGCAAGGCAACCATTACAAGAACTTTCGCCACTACTAAAAGTAAAGAAAGCACAAGTTATGAGGAGGTTTATTTTGATGAGCAAGGTGCATTTGGATTTAAAGCTATAATGGGTGGATCTGGTGTTGAATTTCAAGGAGGATTTACTATTGGAACAACCGATGTTACAGATAATGGCAGCGTAAGTGATACATCAACTACAATTAGCTATACCTTAAACGATGGTGATGATGGGGATTTAATAACTGTTGATGTGGTTGATCCAGGAACAGGTAATGGGCACGTATTCAAACTTAAAGGTGGCCAAACATCTTGTCCATACGAAGGACCACAATGGGCTAATTATTACAAACCAAGTGATACAGTTGCCGCTACAACCTACTTTAATGAAGGTGAAAGTGTGCAGTTAACGGATGGTACTTTGCAACGCCATGTGCCATTAATTAGTATTCCACAGGCCACTAAATTTAATGTGCCAGCTGATGAGGCTGCAACCTTTAATTTGAGCCTTGGCAATATCAGCGAATCTGAGGATGACCAAACTTACGATTTAAGAATAATTGAGTCAACTAATCCACATGGTGCAATTTTAACTATAGATGGACTTGACCCTAACAGAAGTTTTACTGTACCTTACGGCACAAGTATTAATAAAACACTAACATTAAGAAGAGGTCCTGAATACTACGATTATGAAAATATTCTATTGATATTTAAGTCTCAATGTGATGATGATTTAGTTGATTCGGCATATATAACTGTACATTTTATTCCAACTTGTACCAAGCCAACTGTTCAAATCCCAATGGATAAATGGACACTAAATAATAGTTTTAAAGATACCATGAATGTTATAATCAGTGGATACGATTATAACTTTGGCGGATTAAAAAATATTGAGTTTCAATATAAGCCCGCATCAAGTGCTCAGTGGAATATTTTGAAAACTTTCCACAAGAACCCATCAGATTCTACACTCGCTGTTATCCCATCAAATCAACCATACATTGAGTATATTTGGAATATGCGTCAGATTACTGATGGCCCATACGACATAAGAGCAGTTAGTAGATGTGCTGCACCAAATCATCCTGATGCACTCATGGAATCAGAGGTTAACCGTGGATTAGCAGATCGTATAAATCCTGCACCATTCGGCAATCCTTCTCCTGCAGATGGAATTCTTTCTCCAAATGATGAGATCAGTATACAATTTAATGAACCTATAGATAATGCTTCTCTTAGTTTCCAAAACTTTGATATTAGAGGCGTACTTAATGGAAGCGCAACAGAAAGCAACGTAAGTATTTATTTCGATGGCAATAATGATTATGTTGAGATTCCAACAGGATTAAACCTGAACAAAAAATCTTTCTCACTAGAGTTTTGGGCAAGAAGAGATGCTTTAGGACAACAAGTTGTTTTCTCTCAAGGAATTGATCCTAATCAATATTTTGCTATAGGTTTCGATGCAAGCAACAAGTTTTACCTTCAAATTGGTACAGACAAAGTGTTTAGCAATACAGCAATTACAGATTTAGTAAGCTATAATCACTATACCGTTTCTTACAATTCAGATTTAAATACTTGTGAGTTGTTTTTAAATGGTGTGGTATGTAACACTGGTAACACAACTATTTATAGTAAGTATGAAGGTGGTGGTAAAACCATTATTGGTAAATTATCTTACGATAACAGCCTTTCATTTAGAGGTAACTTAAGAGACCTTAGGTTGTGGTCAAAAACCAGAACATCGTCTGAAATCCTTAGCTCTATTAATAGAACTTTAAAAGGAACTGAAGCGGGAATTGTTGCAAACTGGAGATTTAATGAAGCAAAAACCAACACAGCTAAAGATTATATCCGTTCAAGAAATGCTGAGATTGTTAACGCTGTATGGGAAATAACACCTAAAGGAAGCTCTTATAAAATAGTAAACGAACCTTTAACTATTGAAGCATCAAACATTGCATTTACCCAAGAAAGTGATTTCACTATTGAATTTTGGTTTAAAGGAAATAACGTTGGAGGTAATGTAGCATTGTTCTCTAATGGTAAAGGTGATTCTACAGATATTAATCCTTCTATACGTTGGAGTATTGAAAAAGACGCCAGCGGCAAGATTTATGTTAAGCATAAAGGCTATAATTTTGAGGCAGTTACAACCAATTACTTTGATGGTAACTGGCATCATTTTGCTTTAGTTATGCAAAGGGCAACAAGTTTAACTGCTTTTGTAGACGGTAATCAGCATAATACAGTAAATTCAACTGGCTTTGAAATGTTTGGCGGTAACAAAATTTGGATTGGTGCTAGAGCATATCAGCCAGCTTTTGGCGCTGATGTATTGGATCGTTTATTTACTGGTTTTGTAGATGAAGTAAGGATCTGGAGTTCTGCAAGAACTCAATTCCAAATAGAAAGAGACTTTGTTAATAGGTTAGGTGGAACCGAATCAGATTTGACATTATACATTCCGTTTGAGTTGTATACGATTAATTTGGGTGTGCCAATTTTAACACCTAGTGTTACGGATATTAAATCACCAACTCGTGTTGTTGCAGGGGCAACGGCTAATGGTAGCGGATTAAATACAGAAACAGCTAAAATAAAATTACAGCGTCCTGTTGAGGCCATTAATTTTACCTATTTAGTTAATAATGATCGTATTATTCTTACACCAAATACGCTACCTGCATTAATTGAAAATGTTACACTTGACGTGACAGTAAAAGATGTTTATGACCTTAATGGTAACAAAATGCAATCTCCAAGAACATGGATTGCTTTTGTAGAGAAAAATCAAGTGAAATGGCAAGACCAAGACTTTAGTTTTAATAAATTAAAAGGGGCCGCATTGTCATTTAACACCAAGATTGTTAATTCAGGTGGTGCTGTTAAGCAATTTACTATTCAAAACTTACCAGATTGGTTAACAGCTAGTCCTGCAACAGGTAATATTTTACCTAACAGTACAGTTACTGTAACCTTTACAGTTGATCCGAATGTTAATATTGGTGCTTATGAAAACGAAATTCAAGTACTTACAGACTTTGGATACCCTGATGGTTTATTGATAAAACTAAAGGTATATGCTGAGCCACCTTCATCATGGTCAGTTAATCCTGCAGCATTCCAAAATACAATGAGTATTGTTGGGCAGATTAGGGTTAACAGCATTATTTCAACCAATCCTGATGATAAGTTGGCAGCTTTTGTTAATGGCCAATGTAGGGGTATTGCTAATCTTCAATATTTCTCACAAGTTGATCGTTATTACGCATTTTTAAATGTTTATAGTAATGTTACCAGTGGTGAAACTATTGAGTTTAGGATTTGGAATGCTACAGAAGGTAAGAGTCACACTGAGGTTACACCTTCTCTTCCTTATGTTGCTAATAGTTTAGTGGGCAACATTACAACGCCTCAAATTTTTAATGCCACAGATAAGATTACCAGATATGTCCCAATAACAGCAGGATGGAATTGGATTTCATTTAATTTATTAATGAAAGATTCGACTGACATCAATAAAGTGTTGAAAAATGTAGTGAGTACAGAAGGCGATATTTTTAAAGATCAAATTAATTATGCTGATTACACAACTTTAAATGGTTGGGCAGGAACACTTGCTAGTCCGGTTAGAGGTGTTAAAACTGAAAAATCATACCGTTGGAAATCGAGCACAACAGATACTTTAGTAATTACGGGTATTGAGGTTAACCCTTCACTGCAGCCTATTCGTTTAGACTCAGGTTGGAATTGGATTGGCTTCCAATCTCAAAGAAATTTAAGTGTTACTGAAGCCTTTTCTTCTTTAAATGCTACAAGCGGAGATTGGGTAAGCAGTCAAACTCAGTTTGCTGTTTATGATGCAAACATTGGTTGGGTTGGTAGTTTAATTACCATGCTTCCTAACAAAGGTTATGTATACAAATCAGCAGCAGTAAAACAATTTGCTTATCCTAGGTCTGCAATGTTTAGTAAAACGGAAGCTGCAGAAAATCGTTACCAAAGCAAATATTTTGCATACAATGCCGAAAAATTTGAAAATACAATGAGTGTGGTTTTAGACCCTGGCTTTTGTAATGAGGCGCTATCAACTGGAAGATTAAGTATTGGTGCATTTGTTGGCAATGAAGTAAGGGGAATAACCAAACCAACTAAGTTGAGTAATGGTAAGTACCTATACTTTTTAAATGTTTCGTCAAACAGCAACACTGATGAAATCACATTTAAATTATTGGATGAACAAAATGGAACAACACTTGATCTAGATGGTAAGGTGCTATTTGGAAACGGCAAATTAATTGGATCACTGGTTTCTCCATATCAAACCCAAACAACAACAACTGTAAAATGTGAAGATTATTATTCTGGTACAGTAAGTAACATTAGTATGTATGCATTCCCTAATCCTTATAATAAAGAGGTGCAGTTTAACGTACAAGGAACGCTTGCTGAAACACTAAATGTGAAAGTATTGGATGTAACAGGAAAGCTTGTTGATGTATTCGATTACAAAAATGTTGGAAAGAGTAATTCTGCCAACATAAACTGGAATGCTGAATCAAGAGGAGTAGAAGTGAGAAGCGGATTGTATTTTGTTGAGATTAGAAGCAATGGCAATGTTGTTAGAACTAAATTAGTTAAGTATTAATAGAGATTTTGAATATGAGAATTTATAAAATATTTGTAGCTTTTATAAGCTTGTTGTTTGTAATGCAAGCCAGAGCCGCTGCACCAAATTGGACGGTAAATCCGAGCTCGTTTCAGTTTTCTATGACGGTAACCTCTGTTGCTAATGTAAATTGTATTGAGCTGGTTAGTCCCACAAATAAGATTGCTGCATTTGTTGGTTCTACTTGTAGGGGTGTTTCATCAACAAGCACTATCATTAACGGAAAATACATTGCTTATTTAATTGTATATAGCAATACAAATTCAGGAGAAACGGTAACTTTCAAAATTTATAATGCTTCAAATGACACCATTTATGATGCCAAAGGAAGTGTTGTATTTCAAGACAATGCTTCGTTTGGTGTTACTACAAGTCCTTACACGTTAAGAAGTAATAACGCTCCAACAGCCATTTCTATCAGTAATGCAATAATCTCTGAAGGTTTGCCAGTAAACTCTACAGTTGGTTCATTAACTAGCATAGACCCTGACTCCCCTGAGACATTTACCTATAGCCTAGTGGCAGGAACAGGAAGTACAGATAATGCCAGTTTCAATTTGTTAGGCTCTTCACTTAGATCAAATGCAATTTTTGATTATGGAATTAAAAATACATATAATATTAGGGTAAGAACCACTGATTCTAAGGCGTGCTTTTTCGAACGTGAATTAACCATCACAATTCGTGATGTTAATGGTCCACCAACGGGTATTTCACTTAGTAATATAGATGTAACAGAAAATGGAAATACGCCAACAGTGGTAGGTTTATTTACCCCGATTGATACTGATTCAGGAGATACACACACTTACACCCTTGTGCCTGGTTTTGGAAGCACAAATAATGGTAGTTTTTCCATTACAGGTAATACGTTAAGGTCTCTTGTTTCGTTTAATTTCGAATTTAAGAATTTTTATAATATTCGTGTTCGTGTAACTGATGCAGCCAATAGTTTTTTTGAAAAAACATTTGTAATTACAGTAAAAGATACCAATGATGAACCTACTAACATGCAAATTAATGGAAGTAGCATTGGTGCAAGTATTAAAGAGAATAAACCCATTGGCTCAGTTGTAGGAACCTTTACAACTACTGATGAAGATGCATTTAGTACCTTTACTTACAGTTTTGTAAATACAACAGGAAATAATAACGATCAATTTTTAATAGTTGGAAGTCAGTTAAGAACCAACAATTTGTTTGATTTTGAAACAAGGCAGAATTATATAATCTATGTTAGGACTGATGATGATGGAGGTAGTTTTTTTACCAAACAATTTGTAATTGGAATCATAGATAGTAATGATGCCCCTACAAACATCAACTTATCAAATAGTGTCATTTATGAGAATTCAGCTCAAACATCATTCATTTCAAAACTGTCTGCAACTGACCCTGATGCAACAGGAACTTACTCATATTCTTTAGTTACTGGAGCAGGAAGTTCAGGAAATGCCAGCTTTTTTATAAGAAACGATAGTTTGTATGCAAATGCCATTTTCGATTTTGAAACCACTAGTTCATATTCTATAAGAATACAAGTAAGTGATGGATTTGGAGGCACGCTTCAACTAAACAAAACAATTACAATTTTGGATGGCAATGATGCACCAACCAACATCAATCTATCGCAATATCAAATAGACGAAAACTCGCCTTCAAATACGCCAATTGGAAATTTAACTTCAATTGACCAGGATGCTTCTAACACCTTTACATACAGCCTCACTGTAGGAGCGGGTTCAACTGATAACAGTAGTTTTAATATTTCTGGTAATGTATTAAGGTCTTCGGCTTCTTTCGATTTTGAAATTAAAAGTGTTTACACTATAAGGATTAGGGTTACCGATAATGTTGGAGCGTTTTTCGATAAACAGTTTACTATAATAGTAAACAACTTAGTTGATGCGCCAACCAATATTGTAATTTCAAATGACACTATTAGCGAAAACCAGCCCTCAAATACTTTAATAGGCCTTCTATCTAGCACAACTCAAGATACCATTACTTCTTATACTTATACTTTTGATAATAGCGCTCCGGGTAATGATAACGCAAGCTTCATTATATCAGGAAAGCAATTAAGAACAAATGCAGTTTTTAATTTCGAATCAAAATCAACATATACCATTTATGTGAAATCAACATTAGGAGCAGTATCATTTGTTAAGGCAATCCAAATCTTTGTTAGAAACATCAACGATGCTCCAACCGATCTGTATTTTAATTCAACATCAATTACAGAGAATCGTCCATCTGGTAGTTTTATTGGACTCCTTAATACCGTTGATCCTGATGCTGGTAACACATTCAATTATTCTTTAGTAACTGGCTTGGGTTCAACCCATAATGCAAGCTTTTCAATACGTAATGATAGTTTGTTTAGTGTAGTAACCCTAAATTTCGAGCTAATAAGCACGCTTTACATTAGGGTTCAAACGCAAGATAATGGATTACTAACTTTCCAGAAGGCTTTTGTTATAAATGTTACAGATAGCAATGATGCCCCAACTTCATTATCACTCTCAAATAAAATGGTTAATGAAAATGTGTCAATTGGCTCCTCAATCGGAACATTTACAACAATTGATCCTGATCTCAATCAGAGTTTTACCTATTCGTTAATTTCTGGTACAGGTGGCGCAGACAATAGTAAATTTTATATTGCTGGAAACCAGTTGTACACAAATGCAGTATTTAATTTTGAAAGTAAGCGTTCATATGCAATTCGTATACAAACAAGCGATGGCAACGGAGGTATTTTAAGTGATTCATTTACAATAAACGTTGTTGATGTTAATGATAATCCGACAGCATTATCTTTATCAAATAATTCTACC
>CALPIR020000070.1 GCA_943323675.2 Chitinophaga pinensis
AGTAGGGTAGTTAATGTTGTTTTTCCAGATCCAATATTTCCGGCAATAGCTAAATGCATAGTTGTTTTCTTACTTAAAGCACAAGTTTATCATTTTAAAACCAAATTGTGAAGTATGTGGATATTTAATGTATGACCCCTCAGTAGGTTTACATTAAAAGGGAAGAAGGTTTGACGTTTCAAATCCCATTAAATCACTAATAGCCAGAAAGTTTTTATTGATTTAGTGCACTGCATCCTTTTTACAACAAGGATTTAGGTTGTCGTATGCATTTTTATCAGCAGCTAAACCATCAGCATCATAACCTACTTTGGTAATGGCTATCCTTATTTTTCCTAATGATGTTTTTTTAGGGTCAAATGTTACCGTAATAATTTTCGATTCTACATTTAAGTCACTTTTCTTAACACCTTTTTCGTAAGCCATTGCCTTTTCTAGGGTTTCCTTGCACATATCACACACTGCGCTTGTCTTTATGTTAGCAACAGCCATACTGTCTTTTGTGTACGTTAAGCTATCAGTTACTTGTTGTGCTTTAGCTCCAATGCTTAAAGCTACCATGGCCATTAAGGCGATTACTATTTTTTTCATGTTTGTAATTATTAGTTAATTTTTTAATTTTATTTATTTGAGGCTCCACCTTAACCCGGTATATATTACCCTACCCATAATTGGCCCCCAAATAGCACTGGCATCAAAGTGATTACCAAAAGGGTTTGCTGCATCTATAATTTGGTGGTGTTGCATGTAGTTAAATGCATTTTCAACACCTAGATATATTTCCCATTTTTTAAATGTACGCGTTACTTGTGCATTTACAGTGTAATAGTTTGGCGATTTATTTGATGTATGCAAATTATGTGGTTGATCGGCTGTTGATGGTAATTGTTGCACTCCAAACCATTTAAGTGTTGCATCATATTTCCATTTGTCAAACTTTGTGGCATAAGCTGCATTAAATAAAATACGGTGTTTTGCAACCAAGGGTTTTGTTAATAAAACATCATTGTATGTTGATCTTACATCTTGGTATTTATATGCCACACGTAATTCCAGTTTTTTAAGTGGTTCATAAATCACCTCTGTTTGAAAACTGTTGCTATACGATTTACCTTTTAAATTGTATAAGCGCAATTGCGCATGATTGGTGTATAGATCAGCAATAACTTGGTTTTCGAAATCGGTTCTGTAAAAATCTACCAAAATAGTTGTATTGCCCTTTCCAATTTTAAAACTGTGGGTTATTGATGTACCGTAATTCCAAGCTACTTCAGGATTTAACTTTTCTAATACCAACACGTTTCGGCTACTTGCCATAGATGCTGCATTTTCAATAAATGGATTAGCCACACGCATTCCTCTTCCGCCACTTATTCTAAATGCGGTATATCTAAATACATTGTATTTAATATGCATACGAGGGTTAATCATCAAACCGTAAAGATTATGATAATCGCCACGCACACCGGCTAGTATATTCACTTTGCCCGGTATATCGTAATTTAACTCCCCAAAAATACCCGGAACCATTTCCGTTCGGTTAAAGTTTGAGTCGTTGTAGGTTTCGTTAAACTTATCGTAAAGCATACTTACACCAGTTTTAAATTTATAATCGGTGTTACCGATAATACTTTGGTAAGTTAAGTTGGCATAACCAGTTTGTTCGTTGCCTTTGTATGTTTTAAATCCGTAATAAGAATTGTGTTCATAAACCCGCGCAGTGCCCGATAATAATAGTGTTTTGTATGGTTGATTGGCAAATCCAATTCCTAATTTTCCAAAAGCTTCTAATTGTTTGGTATTAATGTTTACGCCATAAATACTTCGTGTATCATTTTCTTGTTTGTTTTTAAATGAGGTTTGGCCACCCATTCTGTCATCGTATAATGCGTGTACACCAAAAGTTGCCAATAATTTTCCCGGTTTGTCGTATCGCCAACGGTTTAATGCATTATATTGATATCCAACAGGTATGTCCAAAAAACCATCGTTATTAAAGTCGTTACGTTTTGATGTACTGTTGGCATGCGTTAAAAGTAAGGTGCTCCAATGTTTATTAAGTTTGTGTTTTATGTGCAAATTGGCTTCTAGTCTTCCTGCATCACCAGCAAATATATTTACAAATAAACGTTCAGCTTTTTCTGGTTTATCTAATTCAATATTAATATGGCCACTCATGCTTTCATAACCAAGAGAAACACTTCCAACACCTTTGGTAATTTCAATAGCATCAACCCATGTTCCTGGAATATGTGAAAAGCCATAATTGGTGTTCAACCCACGAATACCTGGCAACATTTCTTTTGTTAACTGCGCATAAGATCCGTCTAATCCCAATACTTTTATTTGTTTGCTTCCACTTATGGCATCGCTATAATTAACATCAACAGTGGCATTCGTTTCAAAACTTTCGCTTAGGTTACAGCAAGCCGCTTTTTTTAATTCCGCCTTACCCAAACTTTGTTTGTTAAACGGATCAATCAAATTAAAAGTAACTGCTGCGTTTTTTTCAGTTACCACAGCTTCATTTAAATTAGCTGATGGTGTTAAACGAATCACCAATTCTATATTGCTATTGATTTTTAATAACGTATCTGTTAGATAACCAATATAACTAATTATTAAAGTGTCGGGTAATCGGGCGGGTAATGCCAATTCAAAAATACCCTGCGCATTTGTTATGGTTCCTTTTTTTGCTTGTAGCCAGTATGCGCTTGCCCCAATCAATGCCGAAGCATCTTTTTTATCGGTAACCACACCTTTTACTTGGGCACTAACATTTACCGCTATAAAGAGAATGATGGCTATTATCCAAAATTTAAATTTCATGAGTTGTAGTTTGTTAAATTTTAAACATTAGAAGACACACACCCATAACTAATGGACATGATCTATTGATTAAAACTAGAAACTAAATAAGGTATACCTGTATGCAACTAAGGTATGAATGTGTGTTTTGATGCTTTATTGGCGGGGAGTGATAACCTAGGTGCTGTTTGTTAGCCGTTAAAACTAAAGTAATCGGTGATAATACAGTAGGTAAAATCCATACATTTAAATGGTGCTCTGTACTGTTTTTAATTTTTTGAGTTACTGGAGTATCGTCTATTTTTTGAAGTGAATAGCTGTAATCGCAACAATCATCTGTTTTTTTTGCTTGTGGTTTTGATTTTGAGGCAGGTAAGCAACAATCACTTTTTTGTACCACGGAGTGATCACATTCATCAGCAATATTTAGCACTGAAATAATTACTTTTCCTTGCTCGGTAGCACAAACCATTTTATAAACAGTAACTCCTGTATAGCCTAGCACAATGCTAAATGCCAAAATAAAAGAGATTGTGATGTTTGCTAATTTTTTCAAGGTATGTACTTAATAAGCAGGTACAAATATCTAACAAAAACAAGGTAATGTTGTACATTATCTTGCTTAAGTTTTACATAATTCTAGTAAAAACGTTTAAAACCAATGGCTGTTCTAGCTTCGTTAAGTGTTTTTGATGCGCTTTCGCGGGCTTTTTCTGCACCTAGTTTGGCAACTTTAGCTAAGTAAGTTTCGTCAGCTTTAATGGCGTCAATTTTTTCGCGTATTGGTGTTAAAAAGGTAATCATGTCCTCTGCTAATTGTTTCTTTAAATCGCCATAACGAATGTTACAATTTGCATACGCATCTGTAAAGTGATTAAGGGTATCAGGTGTAGAAACAACCTTTAATAAATCAAATAAGTTTTGAACAGGTTGGGTAGGAGGGGTGTTGGGTTCAGTTGGTCCTGTATCCGTTACAGCTTTACTCATTTTTTTTCGAATAGCATCAGGCGAATCAACCAAATTAATCACATTGTTATCTCCATCACTTTTACTCATTTTTCCACCACCTTGTAGACCTGGAATCTTCACCAATTCACTTCCGTAATTAAATGCTTGTGGCTCAGGGAAAAGTTCCATATTATACATACGGTTAAAGCGATTGCCAAATGTACGTGCCATCTCTAAGTGTTGCTCTTGGTCTTTACCAACAGGTACTTTTACGGCTTTGTGTATGATAATATCAGCGGCCATTAATACGGGGTAAGTTAATAAACCTGCATTAATATTGTTTGGTTGCGTACGTGCCTTTTCTTTAAATGAACTTACACGCTCTAGTTCTCCCAAATAAGCATGCATGTTTAGCATCATGTATAATTCAGGTATTTCAGGTAAATCGCTTTGTATATATAAAGAACAAGCCTCTGGATCCATTCCACAAGCCAAGTATTCGGCCAATACTTGTTTTACATTATTGTGCAAATCTGCAGGGTTGGGGTGCGTAGTTAAAGAGTGGTAATCGGCAATAAAAAAGTAACAGTTATACTCGTGCTGCATTTTTAAAAAGTTGCGCACTGCTCCAAAATAATTTCCTAAATGTAAAGTTCCGGTGGGGCGAATGCCACTTACTACAATTTCTTTTGTCATTACTTTTAATTTATCCTTGTTGTCCTGCCAATAAATACATTACCGCCATGCGTGTGGCAACACCGTTTTCTACTTGGTCAAGTATTATACTATGCGCACTGTCCGCTACATCACTGGTAATTTCAACTCCACGGTTAATTGGTCCAGGGTGCATAATCACTATTTCTTTATTCAATTTATCTAAGCGTTCTTTATTTAAGCCATACAGCATGCTGTACTCGCGCAAACTCGGAAAATATTTAATATCTTGACGTTCTAGTTGTATGCGCAACATATTGGCAACATCACACCAGTTTAATGCTTTCATTAAGTCGTGCTCAACTTTTACACCTAAGCTTTCAATATGTTTTGGTATTAGGGTAGTTGGCCCGCAAACCATAACCTCAGCACCTAATTTTTTAAGGCAATAAATGTTTGATAAGGCCACGCGTGAGTGTGTAATGTCTCCTACAATTACTATTTTTTTTCCTTTAACATCGCCTAGTTTTTCCCTTATTGAATATGCATCTAACAATGCTTGTGTGGGGTGCTCGTGGGTGCCATCTCCTGCATTAATAATTTGTGCATCTACATGTTTGGACAAAAATTGGCAAGCTCCTGGTGCAGGATGGCGCATCACCACCATATCTACTTTCATTGCCAAAATATTATTTACCGTGTCAATTAAAGTTTCGCCTTTTGAAACCGAAGACGAGGATGCTGATAAGTTAACGATATCTGCACTTAAACGTTTTTGAGCCAACTCAAAAGAAATACGTGTTCTGGTAGAGTTTTCGAAAAAAATGTTTGCCACGGTAACATCACGCAGTGAAGGAACTTTTTTAATCGGGCGATTGATAATTGCTTTAAAATTATCGGCCGTTTCAAATACCAGTTCAATATCATCGCGGGTAATGTCTTTAATACCTAAAAGGTGTGGTTGACTAAACTTCTTGCTCATTGCGTTGCGTATTCTTTTTGGTTGAGTAATTCGTGTTGTTTCTGGATGCAAAGTTTAATTGGTAAGTATGTGTACCAAATCATTTTTGGCATTTTCTTTCCATTCTACTTTTACTTTATCGTTTGCTCTTGTATCAACAGATATTCCGGTGTAATCTGGTTGTATTGGTAAATGACGGCTGTAACGCCTATCAACCAATACCAACAATTCCACTTTATTAGGCCTTCCAAAATCGGTTAATGCATCTAATGCACTTCTAATGGTGCGACCTGTGTAAAGCACATCATCAATAATTACAATGTTTTTATCTTGTACATTAAATGAAATATTCATTTCACTAGGCACAATTTGTTCGTTACCTCTTCTGAAGTCATCACGATAAAAAGCGATATCTAACTCCCCATATAATACTTTTTTCGAATTCAAAATCTCGGAAATACGTTTGTATATTCTTCGCGATAAATAAATACCCCGAGGCTGAAGCCCAACAATGGCTGTGTTTGAAAAATCTCCATGTTTTTCAATCAATTCAAAACATAACCGATCAATGGTTATATCGAATTGTTTTTTTTCTAAGATTACTTTCGTATTCATGCTACTTTTCCACCTTACTACTGTTTAGTAATACAGTTTATTATTGGGTAATTAACCAGTTTACAAATATCGAAACCCAGTTACAATATAATCTAAAGGTAATTATTTTGTTTCTGATAGGTCTAATATGGCATCAAATTCTTCAGCTTTTAAAGAACTCACGCTTAATCTTCCTTGACGAACCAAAGCTATATTTTGTAATCGGTTATCTTCTTTAATTTGTTCTAAGGTAACGGTTTTCTTTAGTTTTTTAAAAGGCGCTAAATCAACTACAACCCAGTTTGTGTCTTCGGTTGTTGGGTCTTGATAAAACTCTTTAACAACCTTAGCAATACCCACAACTTCTTTTCCCTCATTACTATGGTACCACAATACCAAGTCCCCTTTTTTCATTGCTTTTAAGTTGTTTCGTGCCTGATAATTACGCACGCCATCCCAAAATGTTTTTTTGTCTTTTTCAAATTGTTCCCAACTGTACTTAAAGGGTTCTGATTTTACTAACCAATAGTTCATGATTCAAACATAATTAAATACTACGAAACCTAAATAAAAGGGCAAAAAAAATCCCGACACATGGTCGGGATTTTAAAGTTATTCAGCTAATTAGTCTTTTTTCTCTAATTGAGCTTTCAATGCAGCAAAACCTTCAACATCTGCGAAAGTTGATTTCTCATTACTATCGTTTAGTTTTTTAGCAGCTTTAGTTGCTTTGTCTTTATCGTCTGTACGTTTTTTCTCGTCAACCTTTTTCTCTTCAATAGCATCAGCTTTCCAAAGAGCGGTGTGAGACACAACAATACGTTTGTTTTCTTTGTTAAACTCAGTTACTTTAAAGTCAACTACTTCATCTTCTTTAACGGTAGTCTTATCTTCGCGTTGTAATTGCTTGATAGGAGCATATCCTTCTACACCATATGGTAAAGCGATTGTTGCACTTTTATCTTCAATTTTTAACACAGTACCTTCGTGAACAGAACCAACAGTAAAGATGGTTTCAAAAGTATCCCAAGGGTTTTCGTCAAGTTGTTTATGACCTAAGCTTAATCTGCGGTTTTCTAAATCAACTTCTAAAACCATCACATCTAACTCTTGATCTTTCTTCACGAACTCAGCAGGATGTTTGATTTTCTTGGTCCAGCTTAAGTCACTTACGTGAACTAAACCATCAACACCTTCTTCTAGTTCAACAAATAAACCATAGTTAGTCATGTTACGCACTACACCTTTGTGGCGCGAACCTACAGGATATCTCTCGTTAATGTTCACCCAAGGATCAGCTTTTAATTGCTTGATACCAAGAGACATTTTACGTTCTTCTTTTTCAAGAGTTAAAATAACTGCTTCAACTTCGTCACCCAATTTCATGAAATCTTGAGGTGAGCGTAAGTGCTGACTCCAGCTCATTTCACTAACGTGTATTAAGCCTTCAACACCAGGAGCTATTTCAAGGAATGCACCGTAATCAGCGATGTTTACAATTTTACCTTTAACAGTTGCACCTACAACTAAAGTATCTGCTAAACTATCCCAAGGATGAGCAGAAAGTTGTTTCAAGCCTAGGCTGATACGTTTTTTCTCATCATCAAAGTCAAGAACAACAATGTTGATTTTTTGATCCATTTTCAATACCTCTTCTGGATGGTTGATACGTCCCCATGAGATATCTGTGATATGTAATAAACCATCAACACCACCTAAATCAATAAACACACCAAACGAAGTCATGTTTTTAACAGTACCTTCTAATACTTGGCCTTTTTCTAATTTAGATAGGATATCAGATTTTTGTTTTTCAATATCCTCTTCAATTAACACCTTGTGAGAAATTACTACGTTTTTGAATTGGTGATTAACTTTTACCACTTTAAATGGCATTGTTTGACCAACATAAACATCGTAATCTTTAATTGGCTTAGTGTCAATTTGAGAACCCGGTAAAAATGTGTCAATACCGAATAATTCTACAACTAAACCACCTTTTGTGCGTGATTTAACGAAACCATTAACGATTTCATCATTTTCAAAGCACTTCATGATGTTGTCCCATGCGCGTTCGCTCATGGCTTTTTTGCGTGATAACACAAGTTGACCTAATGCGTCTTCTTTGTTTTCAAGCAAAACTTCTACTACATCGCCTACTTTTAATTCAGGCATGTCGCGGAATTCTGTTTTGGCAATCAAACCATCAGATTTGAAGCCAATGTTAAGTACCACTTCTTTTTCGGTAAAACCTACAACGGTACCTTTAACAATTTCTTTCTCAGCAATTGTGCTAAGTGTTTGTTCGTAAAGACTTTCAAGAGTTGCTCTCTCATCTTTAGAATAGTTGCCGAAACCGGCTTTGTCCATGCTCCAGTCAAATTCTGCGCCTGGTGTTTCGAATTGAATGTTGTTGTTTTTTGTCAATTAATTAATTCTCCTTTCGCTTAAAAAAGCGTTCAAAGGTAATGAAATTATATTTATAGCAAATTTTTTTTAGAATTAATTTACAGTTGGTTGTATACTGTCTAGTGGCGTGTATGTATATTTACCTTTACGCCATGTTACATTGCCTTCAGGTACCCAAGATTGGTTTATAAGTTGCTGATGGTAATCTTTTTGATAAGTAGAAGGGAAATAATAGGTTCGTTTCAAAATTGCAAAATCTAAACTATCAGTTTTGATGTTGTTTATATTAGCCCAAAACCAAAGTGCTTTTTCAAGTTCTTGTGGGTTTGGAATGGTACCACTGCAAACCGAGTTAAATGTATATTTACTCCAAGCTAAGTTCATATTCATGTTCATGCAATAACCTTTGGCATTGAAAAAGGGCAACCATAAGGTGTCTCCATTTACTTGCTTTTGTACAACTGCAAAAACCGTTTTAGATCCACTTAAGCTATGGTCTAAAAATACGCCACGGGCATTTAAACCAAATAAAGTTCTAAATAAGTTGGATGGCTTTAAACTGTAATCAGAAATATCCTTTCTAATAGCATAAAACTTTTTAAGCTCATTGACCGTGACTCCGCCTTTTATTCTAGAGTAAAAATGATAACTGCTGTAAAAAGTTTGCACTGACAATAAACCAAAACAAAAAATGCCCAACATGCCATATCTTATTTTTTCGCTTATGATTGGTTGAGGTGTTTGTTCTTGGGTTTGAAGAGTTATAACATCTTCCAAAATAAAATCAATGAATAGCCTTACCAACTCGAAACCGATAAAAAATGCAATAATTTTTCCAAACCATGATGTTTGAAACGCAGCTTTTGCGGCCAGCCAGCCACTATTGTACTCGGATTGGTTGATATTAATGTTGAATTGGTTGTGATTTAATATTGTTGTAGTGCTATTTAAACCCAATATTAACCTTGCTAAAGCTCGTTGTTTTTGTATGTTCGGGTTGATGGTGATTTGTACATGTTTGGGTTTTATCTTTTGCCAAAACGTATCGTTTACAAATAGCAGGTAAAATGGAATAGGGCCAAAACATAATAAAGGGAAAGGGAAAATACTGGCAAGAACCATGTGAAAAATAACACCAATCCAAGCAGCATAGGGTCTTATTTTTTTAAAGAATAAGGCGAATATTAATCCAAATTCCCAAGCCATTGTAAGGTAATTGGCTGTGATATGTGCCCATTTCCAATTTAAGTAAAAAGTTAAACCATGCCATTTATTATGAGGCATTACAGATGGAATCCAAAGGCCTAAACCTTTATTCCACATGGGAGAATAAATTTTAGTAAGGCTACTTGCCCAGTACATTAAACCCAAAGAAACAAATAGGGCTGCCAAATAATTCCAGTATGATGTTTGATTTGATGGACGCTGCCCGTATTTGATACTGTGCAATACATGATCTATACTGTAGCTTTGTTTGGCAGGCATGATAATAAGTAAAAAACTGCCTATGCGCATCAGGTCGTCATTAAATGAACCGCATCCCGAGTTACTAAAAGTAAAAGCAGCAATTACTACAAATAAGTAATTGATTATGGCAACAGTTCTTGTTTGCCACCCTATCATCAAACTCAAAACAACTAAGGCCCAAATGCTTAAAAATAGTTTTGCAGGAAACGGATTTAAGGCAATGTATGGTATGGTGTTAAAAATAATGGGGCGGTTGTAATAAATACTTGAAATTAACACCAGTAAAAACATAGAAAATGTAATACGGAAAACGGCAAAACCAACTGTACTTACAGGGGTGTCATATTGTTTAAGCCAATTAATTACGCGGTTCATTTTTTGATTGTAATTGAGTAATGGTAAATGCAGCCCATAAAAATAAGGTTATAATGGGTGAATGCAAATAACGATTAACTTTTGAAACCAAAACATGATCAATGGTTGTTGATTGTATCAATATTGACGCGTATAACAAAACCATTATCGCTATGTGAAGTATAAATGTGAATTTAGTAAGGTTTTCCTGTTTAAAAGCAAAGTGAATTAAAAGGGTAGGTAATCCAACAAAACATAAACTATAAATTAACGCTTTAATCC
>CALPIR020000071.1 GCA_943323675.2 Chitinophaga pinensis
CTTGTGCCTGAACACCCAGTGTTAATAAGGCACTAAATAGTAGTGTATATAGTTTATTTTTCATTGCTTAAAATCAAAGTTATTAAAATATTAATGCCGAACAAACATTAAACCACTTTAATGATAATATGACAAAAAAACCCGATACACATTGGCATCAGGGCTTGTATAATTTATAAACATTTTGGCTAAAGTGAGTTTATTTACAGCTAAAACCTTAGGTATAATTTTAAGTAGATAGGCGTTTACAATTGCAATTGGTGTTATAAAAAACCCAATTGAAGTTTTGCGCTTTCACTCATTAAATCTTGACTCCATGCAGGATCGAAAGTAATTTTCACTTCCACATTATTTACGCCTTCAATGGTAAGCAGCTTCTCTTTTATTTCTGCTGGCATACTTTGCGCAGCTGGGCAAAAAGGCGAAGTTAACGACATAACAATTTCTATATCTAAATCATTGTTTACGTTTACTTCATATATTAAACCCAACTCGTAAATGTTTACGGGTATTTCAGGATCGTACACCGTTTGTATAACCTGAATCGCTTCATTTTGAACATCAACAAAGTTTTTGGTTGGTTTAGTCGTTTCTTCCATAACTATTTATTGGCTTTCGCCCTTTATATATTATCTATTTAGAATTTAAGAACAGTGCTAGGCACCTTTAGTTTTATAGGCCAAAGCATATAATTTCATTTGCTTAATCATATTTGCAAAACCATTGCTGCGTTGGCTTCCAATCATGCGGCTCATGCCAATTTTTTCAATAAAAAACAACTCACTGTTTAAAATCTCATCAGGTGTTTGTGCGTTCCAAATACTCCATAATAAATACACCAAGCCTTTTGTAATTTCAGTGTTGCTATCGGCTTCAAAATATACTTTGCCATCAATAAACGTAGGAAAAACCCATACTTTACTTTGGCATCCTTTAACTATATAGTTTTCAGTTTTATGTTCATCAGGCATGGCAGGCAGTTTTTTACCTAAATCCATTAAGTAAAATAAGGTGCTTTCCATATCGCCTTCAAACAGCGAAAAGTTATCTATAATTTCATTTTGTATATCGGTTGTAGTCAAGGTAATTATCTATTTGAAAATTTAACAATTGAACTTAGCGCCTGAAGCAAAACATCTACTTCTTCTGTAGTATTATAAAGTGCAAACGAAGCTCGCACCGTACCTTCTAGGTTAAAACGTTGCATTAAAGGTTGTGTACAATGATGTCCTGTCCTAACGGCAATTCCCTTAGCATCCAACATCATACCCACATCAAAATGGTGCATGTTGTTAATGGTAAACGATTGTACCGATACCTTATTTTTAGCCTCGCCAACCAAGGTTATTGCATTGTTATTTACCAGGTTTATTTGATTTACACCTTCAACAAAATGCTTTAACAAATGATCTTCGTGTTTGGCTATATTTTCTTTACCTAACTCATTCACATAATCTAATGCAAATTTAAAAGCAATTACACCACCAATATTGGGTGTACCAGCTTCAAACTTATAAGGAATTTCGTTATAGGTTGTTTTCTCAAATGTTACGTCTTTTATCATTTCGCCACCACCTTGATATGGAGGCATAGCCTCTAACAACTCACGTTTACCATACAATACTCCTACTCCGGTTGGGCCATATAGTTTGTGTGATGATATGGTTAAAAAATCACAATCTAATGCCTGTACATCTACTTGCATATGCGAGCAAGCTTGTGCACCATCTAACAAAACCACAGCACCTACTGCATGGGCTTTTTGTATAATTTCTTTAACCGGGTTAATGGTTCCAAGCGCATTGCTTACCCATACACAAGCCACAATTTTTGTTTTGGTTGATAGCAGTTTATCAAACTCCTCCATCAACAATTCACCCGAATTATTTATTGGTGTAACTTTTAGGATGGCGCCTTTTTCTTCACAAATCATTTGCCATGGCACTATATTACTGTGGTGTTCCATGGTGGTAATCAAAACCTCGTCACCTGCATTTAAATTGGCTTTACCCCAAGTTTGTGCTACCAAGTTTATGCTTTCTGTTACACCTTTAGTAAAAATACACTCGGCTTCTTCTTTGGCATTTATAAACTGTTGTATGGTTTTACGTGTTGCTTCAAAATACTCGGTTGATCTGGCAGCTAACGTATGCGCTGCTCTATGAATGTTGGCATTATCTAACTCATAATAACGTTGCAATGCATCAATAACCTGTTTGGGCTTTTGCGTGGTTGCAGCATTATCAAAATACACCAAAGGTTTACCATTAACTTCTTGATGAAGTATGGGAAACTGAGCGCGTATATGAGTGATGTTGTTTAGCATTTGCTTTTATTTAATTTAATAATATTTAACACTGATTTTGTGTTTTTGTTGGCAGACATCATTTAATAAAACGTTTGTACACCAATGATTTTTCACCGAAGTTAATAAGCAGCCCCACTTTGTGTTTTGAGGCTTTAAGGTAATTAACAACTTGGCTATGATTAGCTCTTACTAAGAACTCTTGGGCTTTTAGTTCCAACACAATGGAGTCGTACATGATAAAATCAGCTACATATCTTCTATTTAACCGCTGCCCTTTGTATATTACTTGGTAAGGCACTTCTCTTTTGTAAGGTATGTTTAACAACTGAAATTCTATTTCCAAGGCATCTTGATAAACAGCTTCCAAAAATCCATTCCCTAATTCGTTATACACATTCATGCAAGCACCAATAATTTGATACGTCTCTTCTTTTAAAGGAAACGTTTCATATTCACTCATCGGTTCTTCAAGTATGTCCATAATCTATTAGAATTTATAAAAACTTTACTCCTTCTTAAATCCTACCTAATCTGTGTCTACTCCATCCCCTCAATCATCTCATCACCCTATTCCGTCTAATCTCTATGTGTATTCCCTTTAAATCTTTGGTAATCTGTGTCTACTCTTCCAATCTATGTCTACTCCTTAATCTGTGTAATCCTCTAATCTGTGGTAATCTGTGTCTACTCTTCTAATCTGTGTCTACTCCCTGATCTGTGTAATCTTCTAATCTTTGGTAATCTGTATCTACTCTTCCAATCTATGTCTACTCCTTAATCTGTGGTAATCTGTGTCTATTCCCTCTAATCTGCGTCAACTCCCGCTATAATTTCCCGTCAATTTTTTGCTCCAATAATTCCACCAACTCAGGTATTTTAATCTTCTCAGCAATATCAACAGCATAGGCGGTTAACAATAATTTGCGCGCCACATCTTCAGGTATACCTCTGCTTCGTAAATAAAACATTGATTCCTCATCTAGCTCACCAACAGTAGCTCCGTGCGTACATTTCACATCATCAGCAAAAATTTCTAATTGCGGTTTTGTGTTAACAGTTGCATCATCACTTAATAAAATATTTTGGTTGCGTTGGTAAGCGTTGGTTTTTTGAGCATCTAAATGAACCATAATTTTACCGTTAAAAACAGCAGTTGAATGACCTTTTAAAATACCCTTATATTTTTCGTCACTAAAGCAATTCGGTTTTGCATGATCAACACGGGTGTGGTTGTCTACAAGATCTTTATTATCGGTAACATAAAGACCATACAGCAAGCTATTGCAGTTTTCTCCATTCATGTAAAAATGAAGGTTGTTGCGCACCAAAGTTCCATCAAGCGTTAGTGTTACATGGTTAATGTTGGTATCAGCTTCCTGAAAAAATTGAGTGAAATTATTTTGGTAACACGCACCTGCTTGTTGTTGAATTTTATAATGCTCAACATGAGCACTCTTACCAGCATAAGTTTCTGTAACAACATTGGTAAATGAAGCATTTGTTCCCGTTGCGTAATATGTTTCTACAATGGTTAACGTACTTTGCTCTTCCACTACAATTAAGTTACGCGGTTGGGCCAATACATTTAAATCAGAAGCATCGCTGATGTTAAAAATAACAACAGGATGTACTACTGTTTTACCTTTAGGTACAAAAACAAAAGCACCATCACTTAACAAGGCTGTATTTAAAGCATTCATGGCCTGACCTTCTACTTTTGCATACTTACCAAAATGTTGGTTAAAAATGGCTTGATTGTTTTTGCGCGAAGTGGCTAAGCTCGAAATAACAATGCTGTTATCTTTCTCAATAATTTTTGACAGTTCGTTTACAAGTGAACCGTTAACAAAAACCAAAAAGTTGGCTGTAAGTTTTGATTCTATTGAAGCATTAAACAATTCGTTAACCAAGCTTTTTATCTCGCAGGTTGACTGAAATGTATTGTCTGTTATAGATTTCAAATTGGTGTACTTCCACTCCTCGTGCTTGGTGGTGGGGAAACCCAATTTTTCAAACTCGGCAAAAGCCGCTTCGCGCAGGGTTAAAAACTCACCTGGCTCGGCTTGTGCTTTGTATTGAATGAAATCTTTTTTTATGGTTTCTAATAACATGGTAAAGTATTGTTTAAAATTCGAAATGACCGATGCGTAACAAGGTTACTCATGCCGAAATTCGAAATGAAAAGTTTTATGATTTGGTTTAAACCTAAAACATATGATCAATTGTTAACAGATTAAGCGTTGGCTTCTTGCTCAACTTCAGCTTTAATCCAATCGTAACCTTTAGCTTCAAGTTCTTTGGCCAAAGAGGCATCACCACTTTTTACAATTCTTCCTTTATACAACACATGTACAAAATCAGGCACGATATAATCTAATAAACGTTGGTAGTGGGTAATAACAACAAATGAACGTTCGCCATCTTTTAATTTATTAACGCCTGCAGATACCAATCGCAATGCATCAATATCTAAACCCGAATCAGTTTCATCCATAATGGTTAACTTAGGTTCTAGCATGGCCATTTGAAAAACCTCATTTCGTTTTTTCTCTCCACCACTAAAACCTTCGTTTAAACTACGGCTGGTTAATGCTTTATCCATTTCCATTAACTCCATTTTTTCGCGCATAAACTTTAAGAAAGCAGTTGCTTCCATAGGCTCTAAACCTAAGTATTTACGTTTTTCGTTAATGGCTGTTTTTAAAAAGTTTGTTGTGCTTACACCTGGTATTTCCACTGGATATTGAAATGCCAAAAACACCCCTTCGCGTGCTCTGTCCTCAGGAGACATTTCCAGTAAATCTTTTCCATTAAAACTAACCTCACCACCTGTAACTGCATAATCAGCTCTACCAGCTAATACGGCAGAAAGGGTACTTTTTCCGGCTCCATTAGGTCCCATTATAGCGTGAACTTCGCCTGGCTTTACAACCAAATTTATTCCGTTAAGGATTTTCTTTCCTTCAATTTCTGCTTTTAAATCTTTTATTTCTAACATATGCTGCTGTTGACTGTTGGCTATTAGATGTTAGCTAATAGCGTTGGCAATTTGTCTTTATCTGTTTAATTAATATTTCTTTATTCTTACTGCTAAAAGCCAGAGGCCAATAGCAAAAAGCCTTCCTTTATCCTACTGATCCTTCTAATGATACTGCTAATAATTTCTGTGCTTCAACAGCAAATTCCATTGGCAATTGATTTAACACCTCGCGGCAAAAACCATTTACTATTAATCCAATGGCTTCTTCGGTACCGATACCGCGTTGGTTACAATAAAATATCTGATCTTCACCAATTTTACTGGTACTTGCCTCGTGCTCAACCATAGCACTTTTATTGTTTATTTCAATATAAGGAAACGTATGTGCACCACTTCTATCACCAATTAACATACTGTCGCATTGGGTATGGTTACGCGCTTTATCAGCCTTTTTATTTACCTTAACCAATCCACGATACGTATTGTGAGATTTACCTGCCGATATACCTTTTGATACAATTCTACTTTTGGTATTTTTACCAATGTGAATCATTTTAGTTCCTGTATCAGCTTGTTGCATATTATTGGTAACAGCTACAGAGAAAAACTCACCCACTGAATAATCGCCTTTTAGTATACAACTTGGGTACTTCCATGTAATGGCACTTCCAGTTTCCACTTGGGTCCAACTAATTTTGGCATAATCACCCAAACAAATACCGCGCTTAGTTACAAAGTTGTAAATACCACCTTTTCCATTTTTATCGCCAGGGTACCAGTTTTGAACGGTAGAATATTTTATCTCTGCCTTTTCTAACGCTACTAACTCAACTACAGCTGCGTGCAATTGGTTTTCATCACGCATTGGTGCAGTACATCCTTCTAGGTAACTTACGTAAGACCCTTCATCAGCAATAATTAATGTGCGCTCAAACTGACCTGTATTTTCGGCATTGATACGGAAATAAGTAGATAATTCCATTGGGCAACGAACGCCTTTAGGAATGTATACAAACGACCCATCGCTAAAAACAGCTGCATTTAATGCGGCAAAAAAATTATCGGTATAAGGCACCACAGAGCTCAGGTATTTTTTAACCAAATCCGGGTGTTCGTGCACTGCCTCGCTCATAGAGCAAAAAATGATGCCTTTTTCTTTCAGCTGGTCTTTAAATGTAGTTGCAATGGATACCGAATCGAAAACAGCATCAACAGCCACCCCAGTTAAGCGCTTTTGTTCGCTCAACGATATTCCAAGCTTTTCAAAAGTCTTCAACAATTCCGGATCTACTTGATCCAAACTATCTAAAGTTATTTTTTCCTTTGGAGCTGCGTAATATATAATATCCTGATAATCAACTGCAGGGTAACTAAAATTTTGCCAACTTGGCGCAGTTAAACCTTGCCAATACTTAAAGGCTTTTAAACGGTATTCGAGCATCCATTCTGGTTCAGTCTTTTTTGACGAAATAAAACGGATGGTATCCTCAGTTAGGCCCTTTGGGGCCGTTTCCATTTCTATATTGGTGGTGAATCCGTACTTATATTCTTGGCCGACCACTTGATCTATAATATCTACTTCTTCTGCCATATGATTTTGTATTGCAAACGTAGCACAAATTTATAATTTATTTAAACTAAATCTAAACTAGCTATTTACTTTTTAGTAACAGTTTGATTTTAAAATTGTTCTAAATTGGAGTGTAACAAATAGTGAAATAATACTAAAAAGTTGAATAGTGGCATTTTCCTTTTACTGAATTGAAAAGAATTAACTGCTAATATTGTAAACCTTAATAAATGAAATCATGACTTACAAATTACTATTAGTGGAGGATAACCAATTTATTGGTAGTCTTATTGAAGCTATTTTTAGTGGAAGGAAATACACAATTACTTGGTTTTCGAAAGGAAAAGATGCCGTTGATAATTTCCAAAAAGGTTTGTATGATTTATGTATACTAGACTTTTCTTTACCTGACATGGATGGATTTACATTAAGTGCAAAGTTAAAGGCAATTGATGATGTGCCCTTCTTATTTGTAACGGCAAACCAAGAAACAGAAGTTAGGTACAAAGCCTTTGAGAATGGTTGTGATGATTTTATTTTAAAACCATTTCAAACAAGAGAATTGGTTTTACGCATAGAAGCCATTTTGCGCAGATGCCAAAAAAGTGATGCCAATGATACTTCGTCCAATTTAATGCTGGGTGGTTTTAGTTTCGACTACAACTCGCGTACCATAAAATTTGATGGGAAAGTCACGAAAATTGGCGCTAAAGAATCGCTAATTATGAAATTGATGCTTGAAAACCTAAATGAGGTAGTGATGCGAAAAACATTAATGGAGCATGTTTGGGGCACTACAGACAACTATACATCTAAATGTTTGGACGTGTATTTATCTAAACTTCGTAAAACGTTAAGGGAGTCTTCCCCACTCGAAATTTTAAATGAACACGGTATCGGATACAAAATAGTTAACTTAAAAAACAACTAAATTAATGGTTGTTGATTGCCAATTTTTTTACCATTGTTTTATGGCTTGATGTAACACGCAAAGTATACATGCCATTTTTAAAATGACTAATATTTATCTTAACATGAGGAATTTGGCATTTGTAGTTTTCTTCAAATACCAATTGTCCGTTGTTATTATATAAATACACGGTTAATGGTTGGTGCGGGTTGTCTGTGGTTAAGTTTAATTCCTTTTGCGCAGGATTGGGCCATATGTTTATTTCGTTTTCTGCAATTGCCACTGAGTTAATACCCGTGTATTCCACAGCCATTAACTTATTAAGCTCATTCCATAAAGTGGTATCAAAGGTTATTGGAACAAGTTCTCCTCCATTAGCTGCATCACCCATTCTAATTACCACAATATTTCTTTCAGGCCATACATATATTTTTTGGTCGTTTTTACCCAATGCCATCAATAAACCATCTGGTGCAGGAGGGCATATTTTACCCTGAAATGTAAGCGTAGATGCTGGTAATTTATAACTGCTTTTTCCGTTTAACCACCACAAATAACCGTAAGCTTGGTTATAAGGCTGTGATGTGTTGGTCATTTGGTTATAATATGCTTTACTTTTCAATACTGTATCCGCTCCCCAAACGCCTTTATTCAGCATTAATAATCCAAAACGCGCCATAGCCCTTGGTTTAGAGTAAAAAACATGATCAATCCATAATCCATTGATTCCCGTCTTGACACTTAAATTTTGCGTGGTAAATTGCTGAAATGTTTTGTTTGATGCTGCCGCAATCACATCATGAACAAGGTGATAAGGTGCATTATAGTAATACCAAAAACTACCCGCATCAGCTTTATATTTTAAACAACTTGGATCAGTGCAATCTAAATCTGGAACCTGGTAATCTAAACCAGTTGTCATGGTGAGCTGATTTTTTATGGTAATCAATCCTTCTTTATCGCCATTGCAACTACTCCAACCCGCACCCAAATACTTACTTACTGAATCGTTAATATCTAAAATCCCTTGATCCTGCGCCATACCTGTTAAAAAACCGGCTAAACTTTTACCTGCAGATGCCCAATACCAGGCAGAATCTTGCGTGAAAGAACCAAAATAGTGTTCAATTACTATCCTTCCATTTTTTAAAACAATAAATGCTTTGGTGTTTTTTTGTTCTAATAATTTATGCAGGCTATCTAAGCGTTGGGTGTTCCAACCTAAACTTTGAGCACTAACTGTTTCCCATGTATTACCAGTTGTTGGAGGAAAGTAAAGTTGCGCAAAAAGCACATTAACAAACAAAATGAACATCAATAACAATGCGTTTTTTTTCATAAATGGTTGTAATTAACAGGTTAGTTATGACCAATTAAACAATATTAGGTTTAATATATTAAATTATGAACAAGATTATTTTGGCTACAAAAAACAAATAACTTGGCATTAATTACCCATGCAAAAGGTATATTAATTATTGGAATTTGTATACTTGCATCAACTCAAACAAAAAAAATTGAACAACACAATACTGGTTGATGTTATAATTGTTGGCTCAGGACCTGCGGGTTCAACATGTGCAATTACTTTACAAAATAGCGGACTAAAAGTAGCCTTACTCGATAAAGAAACTTTTCCGCGCGATAAAATTTGTGGTGATGCAGTAAGCTCGGTAACCAAACGCGTATTGCGTCAAATTGCTCCTGAACTGGAATCACGCTTGTTAGATTTCGCACCAAAAACCAATATCACCCAAGCAAAATTATATAGCCCCAACTTTAAAAGCTTATCCTTTTCGTTTTCAAAAACAGGCCATTGCATTCGCAGAAAAGATTTTGATAATTGGTTGTTTGAAATTGCACAGCAAAATCCCAACAACAAGATTATACAAAACTGTAAAGTAAAAGAGGTAAGCACAACTACCGATTATGCAGAAGTAACCCTTGCCGATGGAACAAACATAAAAGGTAAAGTATTGGTGGGTTGCGATGGAGCACACAGTATTGTTGCAAAAAAATTAGCACACTTTAAAATTGACCGTAAACACTACAGTGGTGCAGTTAGGCAATACTATAGCAATGTAAAAGGGTTAGAAGGAAATGCTCTGGAAGTGTATTTTTTAAAAGGATACTTGCCCGGGTACTTTTGGATTTTTCCGCTAAGTAACAATGAAGCCAATGTTGGTTTTGGTATGTTAAGCGAAACCATTGCCGAAAATAAAATTGACCTAAAAGCGAGTATGCATGATATTATTAATAAGATTCCTGAAGTGCACAGTAGATTTAAAGATGCCAAGGCATTGGAGGATGTGAAAGGATTTGGCTTGCCTTTAGGTTCAAAAAAATATGCTATTAGTGGCCATAGGTATATGCTTTGTGGTGATGCGGCCTCGTTAATTGATCCGTTTAGTGGTGAGGGTATTGAAACAGCAATGGAAAGTGGGAAATTTGCTGCCGAACAAATATTAAAAAGTATGGCGCAAAATGATTTTAGTGCCAACACCCTGAAAGCCTATGATGAACGCGTGTACAAAAAAATGTGGGGAAATTTTAAAAACCATTATTACTTACAACGGTTATTAGGCGATAGAGTTGGATTAATTAATACCTTAATTAAAATTGGAAACATACCGTGGGTTAATAAACAGATTACTAAATTGTTTTATTAATTACAGGTTAATAATAAAGAAAAATGACATTTAAAA
>CALPIR020000072.1 GCA_943323675.2 Chitinophaga pinensis
CCATTACTTGGGAAAATGCCTTTGCATTAATTGCAGAAAAGCTCAATAATTTGCCTTCGGCTGACGATGCTATTTTTTATACATCAGGAAGAACAAGTAACGAAGCCGCCTTTTTATACCAACTTTTTGTACGCGAATTTGGTACTAATAATTTACCCGATTGCAGCAACATGTGCCACGAAAGCAGCGGTGTCGCACTTACCGAGAGTGTTGGTATTGGTAAGGGATCAGTAAAACTAGAAGATTTTTACGAGGCGGAAGTCATTATAATATTAGGTCAAAATCCAGGTACCAATCACCCCCGTATGTTAAGTGCGTTACAAAAAGCAAAAGCAAACGGTTGCACCATTATTTCCATCAACCCTCTTAAAGAAACGGGGTTAATGGGATTTAATAATCCGCAAAAACTAAATGGGGTATTGGGTATAAAATCGCAGCTAACAGATATTTATTTACAGGTAAAAATTAATGGCGATTTAGCGCTTATAAAAGCTATAGAACAACTGCTTTGGGATGAAGAGCAAAAAAATCCAGGTTCGGTATTTGATTTAGATTTTATACGAAATCATACCTATGGTTACGAGCAATTAAAAGACGCTTTCCATCAATATAACCTTAATGAATTAAGTGAGGCTTGCGGTATTTCTATTGATGATATCATTAAAACCACCGATGCCATAAAGCATAAAAAGAAAATAATTGCCTGTTGGGCCATGGGTTTAACCCAACACAAAAATGCCGTTGATACCATTAAAGAAGTAGTAAACCTGTTGCTTTTAAAAGGCAGCATTGGCAAACCCGGTGCTGGCACCTGCCCTGTTCGCGGGCATAGCAATGTGCAAGGCGATAGAACCATGGGTATTTACGAAAAGCCGTCAAAAGCATTTATAGATAAATTAAATGGTGCGTTTAACATCAACGCGCCATACAAACATGGATATGATGTGGTAGATGCCATTAAAGTGATGCACAATGAACCGGGTAAAGTATTTATTGCTATGGGTGGCAACTTTTTATCAGCCACACCTGATACCAAATTTACTGCCGAAGCACTAACTAATTGTAGCCTTACCGTACAAATTAGTACCAAATTAAACCGCAGCCATTTAATTACTGGACAAGAAGCTTTGATACTTCCAACTTTTGGCAGAAGCGATAAAGATGTAAATGCGGATGGCGAAGTGCAAATTGTAAGCTGCGAAAATTCTATGGGTGTGGTGCAGTTAAGTAAAGGAAGTTTAAAACCAGTAAGCAATCTGTTGTTGAGCGAAACAGTTATTGTAAGCAAGTTGGCTCAGGCTACATTTGGTAATAAAACCCAAACACCTTGGCATTTATACCAACAGCACTATAACCATGTGCGCGATGCAATAGAAAAAACCATTGCAGGATTTGAAGATTACAACATGCGAGTGCGCGAGCCAGGTGGTTTTTATTTACCTAATGGATCTAGGGAGGGTAAGTTTAACACCTTTACAGGTAAGGCTAACTTTAATGTGGGACAATTAACTTTTAATAAATTGGCTGATGATGAATTGCTGATGATGACCATACGTACCCACGATCAATTTAACACCACCATTTATGGATTAGATGACCGTTACCGCGGGATATACAATGAGCGTAGGGTAATTTTAATGAACGAAACGAACATTACTAAACTAGGTTACAAGGCTGGAGATGTGGTAGATTTATACAATTACCACGATGGTGTAGAGCGCGTAGCACATAAGTTTATGATCGTTGCATACAATATTCCTGAACAATGTTGTGCCACCTACTTCCCTGAAACAAATGTATTGGTACCCATTAATTCTGTAGCAGATAAAAGTAACACACCTACTAGTAAATATGTGGTATTAAAACTTAAAAAACATGTGGGGTAGTTTGTATCGTACCAAATTTTACTCCTGATTGCCCACCCAATTCAAATGCCTTAGAAATTATAAAAAAAATAGATGACCAAAACACTGCTATGTATACTTGGCCCAACTGCAGTAGGCAAAACGGCTACTGCAATTAAACTGGCACAACAGTTAAATACCGAAATTATATCGGCCGATAGCAGGCAGTTTTTCGAAGAAATTAGTATCGGAACCGCTAAACCTACTACCGATGAATTGGCTCTTGCATCACACCATTTTATAGGTCATTTAAGCATACACCAACCCTACTCTGCTGGAGATTTTGAGCGTGATGCTTTGGCTAAATTAGATATGTTATTTAAGCAGCATGATGTGGTGATAGCAGTTGGCGGAAGTGGTTTATATGTTAAAGCATTAATTGATGGTTTGGATGATATGCCCAAAGCAGATGAAACCTTACGTAATGAATTAAATGCACTTTATGCTAAGGATGGCATTACACCTCTACAGCAAAAATTATTGGATATAAACGATACATTATACCATCAAACAGAAATACAAAACCCACAACGTGTTATGCGCGCCATTGAAGTGGCAATAGCCATGCAGCAAGGTTTTGTAGCCAATAGAAAAAAACATGCCCGCAACTTTAAAGTAGTAAAGGTGGTGGTTGATTTGCCTAGAGATATTTTATATGATAGAATTAACAAGCGTGTTGAAGTAATGATGCAACAAGGCTTACTACAAGAAGTTGAAAAAATGCTGCCTTACCAAGATAATTACGCTTTGCAAACAGTAGGATACAAAGAGTTGTTTGATTATTTTAAAGGCGAACATAGCATAGACAAAGCCATTGATTTAATAAAACAACATAGCCGTAATTATGCCAAACGACAAATTACTTGGTTTAAAAAAGAAGCACCCCAAAATTGGTTTGCACCTAACCAAGTAAAAGAAATGTTAGCCTTGCTTAGTGATGCAAATAATTAAACAAGACCAACAACAAACTGCCAATTGGAGTGGAGGTACAACCACGCCATTATTCATTTTTCCTGTTGATGCAGATTATGCTAAACGAGACTTTTTATTTAGAATTAGCACTGCAACTGTTGAAACAGCAACCTCGTCATTTACTGATTTAAAGGGCTATCAACGCATTATTATGTTATTGCAGGGAAAACTAAGCATTACTCACAACAACGAGGTTACGCATCATTTACAGCCACTTATTCCCCATTTGTTTGATGGAGCTTGGAAAACAACTGCTGTTGGTAGGGTAACCGATTTTAATGTGATGTTTAAGCCAGAGGTTAAAGCCCATGTTGATGTTGTTTTATTGTCTGCAAAACAATCAACCCAAATACTACGGAGTACAGATTTTATTTACCTTTATGTAGCAAAAGGAGAAATAACCATACGGCAGAACCAACAAACAAACAACCTACACGAGAAAGATTTTGTGGTATTGGATGGTGAACTATTACACCTTGATGCAAAGGCAGACAGTATCATAATAAAAGTCACGATTCAGTTTTAGTTTCGTCAGATTCACATTCTTGTTCGCCACCACAACATGGCATTACGTTTTGGTTACACACTTTACATTGGTAATGACCATGTATGTATATAAATCCATTGGTATTGCCACAGTATGGGCAACGTTCAAAACCAAATTGCATGTTTTAGTTGGCTATTAAAAAGTGGGCTTCTATTTCGTAACGTAATTTTATTTTTTGCATTTCAATTGGTTGTCCAACCGTTTCGCTATTTAAATCCATGGCTACATTAGACTTTAAATACATGGGTTGCATGAGCCCCATGTTATTATCCCTTTCACGAAATAATTGAACTTCACCAGTTTGTTTACCTATTGCAGCAAGCAATAAATCAGCTTTTTCTTTGGCAGCTTTTAATGCTTCTACCTTTACTTTTCGTCTGTACTCTTCCATTTTACTATGGCCAGTGCGTTGTATGTGTATGTTTTCAATACCTTTTTTATCTAGCATCATCACCATTTGGTTGTACTTATCCATATCAGAAAATTTAATAATATAGGTTTTAGCGTTTAAAAATTCACCCCGCTTTTGTGTTTTATAATCATAATCGAAAGTACCATAAACACCCTCTAGTGAGAGTAACTTAAAGTCTATTTTCAAACTGTTTATTACCTCCTTAAAGTCTTTTTCTATATTTGCAATAGGTTGTTTTTTGCGTTCAATCATAAATTCGCGTAGGGTCACACTCACATATATTTCATCTGGTGCAACATCCATTTCTGCACTTCCGCTAATTTCAATAATTGGTTTACTAACATACACTTGCCCTTGAGCAAAAACTAATAATGGGCCTAAAATAAAGGCCGTTAAAAATGTAAGAATTGTTTTCATATCTATTTAAAATTTAGCATTTAGGCAGGTTTGCAATTATCCAAACTTTACAAAATAAATCAATTGGAATATTATCAACGGTATAACTCAGGAATTCGTACCGATTTAACATAACGGTTGCGGTAATACGAGGCATTTAGGTTATCAATCCTAACCCCTTCGCTTGTGCTGCTATGTATAAACCTTACAGGTTCACCTTTTTCGGTTATTACTATTCCAACATGACCAATTCTTCGGCTTCTACGGTTGCCTCCCCTAAACAAAATTAAATCGCCTTTTTGTATATTTTGTTGGTTGATTGTAATGCCTATTAAGCCTTGACCTGCACTGGTATGTGGTAGTTTTATGTTCAGTTGTTTAAAAACAGTCATGGTATATCCGCTGCAATCAAATCCCGCAGTAGTTGCACCACCCCTTCTGTATCTATTACCCATGTATTGATGGGCAATGATTACTAGGCTATCTATTCTTGTATTGGTACGGCTATTTCCTTTAAAAGTGCTGGTGGTAATGTTTTGGGTTGATTTATTAATTAATTTGGATTTGGTTTGGCTATATTTGGCAGTATCAATTGTAATGGATGTGGTGTCCTCCAACTCAATAAAAAGCGGTACCTGAGCAAAACCCTTGATGGTATTGCAAAAGATAAGAATGAACAGAATAAAAACCGCCTTTTTTAACATGCTAAGTAAGCAAGATAGGTTGACGTGTTTTAAGCACAAAAAAATAGGCCTAAAATAGTGCTTAACATGCTGTATACTAGGCAGAAAAATTTACTTTTTAGCTGTTTTGCCACTTTACAAGTAGAAATAAAAGCCCTACATTCGCGTTCAGTATCGTAAAAACATGAATAAACGCTTAATCGGCATCTGTATTATTTCGGCATTCTTACTAACTGGTTGTAGCAAATACCAGAAGGTATTAAAAACGCCTGATCCTAATAAAAAGCTGGAGATGGCACAGTACTATTACAACAAAAAAGATTATTACCGTGCATCAACTTTGTTTGAACAATTGCAGGATAATTTTAATGGTACGGCCATGGCAGAAAAGGTCATGTATTACAGTGCATATTGCAACTTTGGTTTGCGTGCCTATACTTTGGCAGGCTATCAGTTTAAAACATATTTCGAAAACTTTCCTACGGGTCAGTGGGCCGAAGAATGTTTATACATGAATGCCTACTGCCAATTTTTAGAATCGCAAAATTATTATTTAGATCAAACCGATACCTATAAAGCAACAGAAGCTATTAAGCTATTTGTAAGTGTGTATCCAGAGAGTAAATACGTAAGTGAGTGCAATGTGTTACTTGATAAATTGCGGGCTAAATTGTCAATGAAGGCATACAAAAGTGCCAAGTTGTATTACAATATTGGTGAGTATAAGAGTTCAATTGTGGCCTTACAGAATGTGATTAAAGATTTCCCAGAAGTGCCACAAAAAGAAGAATTAGATTTTTTAACACTTAAATCTTATTATCTTTTGGCCGACAATAGTATTGAATCTAAAAAGTTAGCGCGTTATCAAGAAGCAATTGATTTTTGCGGTTACTTTAAAGGCGAATACCCAACAAGTAAATACCTAAGCGAAGCCAAGAACATTTCGGTTAAAGCCGAAAATGGCTTAAAGAAATTAACAAAACAACAAAGTAATATACAATAAGATGGCAAACATTAATTACAGCAATGCAGCAACCACCACGGTAACTAGAGACTTACGCAGGGTTGATTCTCCTACTCATAATATTTACGAGTCGTTGGCAATTATCAGTAAGCGTGCGAACCAAATTTCAGCTCAAATGAAAGAAGAATTGCACAGCAAATTGCAAGAATTTAACAACGACAGCGATACTTTGGAAGAAGTGTTTGAAAACCGTGAGCAAATTGAAATATCTAGCTATTACGAGCGTTTACCAAAAGCAGTTAACATTGCTATGGAAGAATTTTTAAACGATAAAATCTATTTCCGCAATCCGGCAAAAGAAAACAAATAGTTTAACCCATTATTTGATACCTAAAATGGTTACATTACTTTGGTAGTGTAACCATTTTGTGTTTTATTTGAGGTATGCTAAAAGGCAAGAAAATATTATTGGGTGTTACGGGCAGCATAGCTGCTTATAAGGCTGCAACATTAGTTCGTTTATTGGTTAAACAAGGTGCCGAAGTAAAGGTATTAATGAGCGATGGTGCCCAAGATTTCATTACCCCGCTTACCTTATCAACCCTTAGCAAAAATCCAGTTTACCATCAGTTTGTATTAAACAACCAAGGCGAATGGACTAACCATGTAGAATTGGCCATGTGGGCCGATTGTCTTTTAATTGCACCTGCAACTGCTAATACCATTGCTAAAATGGCTCATGGCATTTGCGATAACTTGTTATTGGCAACTTACCTTAGTGCAAAATGTGTAACGTTTGTTGCTCCTGCCATGGATTTAGATATGTACGCACACGGTAGCACACAAAACAATTTAACTACTTTAAAAAGTTATGGCAATATTGTGTTGCCTGTTGCTAATGGTGAACTTGCCAGCGGTTTAATTGGTGCAGGAAGAATGATTGAACCCGAGGAAATAATTAGTTTCTTACAAGCACATTTAGTAACAACTCAAGCCTTAAAAAACAAAAAGGTATTGGTAACGGCTGGGCCTACATACGAAAGCATAGATCCAGTGCGTTTTATTGGTAACCACAGCAGCGGTAAAATGGGATTTGCCCTTGCCGAAGAATTTGCTCGACATGGTGCTGATGTGACTTTAATATCTGGCCCTACTGATTTAACAACCAATAACCCGAAAATAAAACGTGTAGATGTAACCAGTGCTGATGATATGTTTGAAAAAACCTTAAAGGCATTTACCAAATCGGAAATAGCAGTTATGAGTGCTGCAGTAGCAGATTATACGCCTGAGAAAGTAAGCATCACCAAAATAAAAAAGAGTGGTGATGAATTACACCTTAAACTTAAAAAGACAAAAGATATTTTGGCCGAATTGGGTAAGCATAAAACCAAAAAACAAACACTGGTGGGGTTTGCTTTAGAAACCAATAACGAAGTGGCCAATGCAAAACAAAAGCTACAAAAAAAGAATTTAGATTTTATTGTGCTTAACTCGCTGCGCAGCAAAGGCGCGGGTTTTGGGTTTGATACCAACAAAATTACCATTATAGATAAAGTGGGTGTGCAAACGGAATTTAAACTTAAATCGAAAACAGAAGTTGCACACGATATTGTACAAAAAATAATAGACATGAAACATGCGTAAATTTGTAGCTTTAATTGGATTTTTATTAAGCATTGCAACGCTTCATGCGCAGGACGTAAATTGTAAAACTATTATTCTTGATAACCAAATTCAACTAACTGACAAACGTGTATTTCGTTCGTTAGAGCAAGCCATTAGCGAGTTTGTTAACAACACCAAATGGACTTCAGATAAAATTCAAACCAACGAAAAAATTGAATTAACCATCCAGATTATACCCAGTAAATACGACCAACAAGGCAATTACATTGAAGGCAACGCGCAAATTATTTGTCAGCGCCCCGTGTTTGGCAGCACTTACACCACCAATACCCTAAACATATTAGATGAAGACTGGAAGTTTAATTACGTAGAGTTTCAGCGAATGGATTACAACGAAAATAGTTTTACCAATAACTTAGTTGCATTGGTAGCTTTTTATGTAAACTATGCCATTGGATTAGATTATGATTCGTATGCACCATTAGGTGGTACGCTATATTTTAATAAGGCGCTAGGCATTGCCAATCAAGCTCAAAGTAGTGATGGTAGCAGTGGCTGGAAACCATTTCAACGTAACATTCGTGCGCGTTATAATTTAATTGATAATGCATTAAACCCTCGCTTTGAACCCATCAGGCAAGCATATTACAAATACCACCGCCAAGGTTTAGACATGATGTATAAAGACCCCGAAATTGCACGTAAATCAATTTTTGTCAGTTTAGAAATGGTTCAAAAGGTATTTAAAATTGCTCCCAATACGGCTATGTTAATAGTGTTTTTTGAAGCCAAAAGTGATGAATTAGTAAATATTTACAAAGGGGCATCTCCTACCGAAAAATCTAAAGCAATAGAATTATTAATGGAGATTAATGTTGCGAATATTAATAAGTACGAAAAAATACGAAGCTAATAACACGTACTGTTTTAATGATCTATTTTGTTGATGTTTGAGGCATTTCTTCATATTATGTTAAAGTCGTTAATGAATAATTTACCTACTTATTTGTTGTTGAAAATTAAGTAGCAAAACTTTGCTTACACTCTCCTATTTTTGACCATTATATGCTTAAGGAATTACACATACGCAACTATGCTATTATCAAAGAAGTTGATATTGCATTTAATAATAAACTAAATATTATTACAGGGGAAACTGGGGCGGGTAAATCTATACTAATGGGTGCATTGGGTTTAATTTTAGGCGAACGTGCCGATACCAAATCATTGATGAATGCCAATGATAAATGTGTAATTGAAGGCGTGTTTGATGTAAGCACGTATAGTATAAAATCATATTTCGATCAGCATGAGTTAGACTATGACACTACTTGTATTTTACGCAGGGAAATTGCACCTAATGGTAAAAGTCGTGCGTTTATAAACGATACACCAGTAAATTTAAATCAGCTTAAAGATTTAGGATCACAATTGGTTGATATTGTAAGTCAGCACCAAACTTTAGATTTAAATAACAGCGATTTTCAGTTAAGTATTGTTGATGCTATTGCAGATAACAACTTGGATTTAGAGCAATACAAATTAAGTTATAAGCAGTACAAACAAACTGAAAAATTATTATCGGTGCTTATAGATCGCGAAGCCAAAGCCAAAACTGATGAGGATTATTTACAATTTATTTTAAACGAATTAAATGAAGCCAACCCTTTACCAACTGAACAAGAAGAGTTGGAAAAACAATTGGAAGTTTTAAGCAATGCCGATACCATACAGCAATGTGCTGGTGTAGCTTTTGGTGCTTTACATGCCGATGATCAAGGTTTAATTGAGGTTTTGCGCGAAATTAAAGTAAACTTAGGCAACGGTTCAAAACACCATCCTGGTTTGCAGGATTTGGTAAAACGAATAGACTCGGCCATGATTGAATTAAAAGACATTGCTGCCGAATTAGAAAACATAACAGAACAAACCCAAGCCAATCCAAGTGATTTGGAACGAATTGATGCACGTTTGCAATTGATATTTAACCTGCAAAAGAAACATCGTGTAGCCAATAATAACGAGTTAATTTCCTTTAAATTAGAAGTAGAAGAAAAGCTAAATAATATTGGCTCTTTGGGTGACGAAATAATTAATACCCAAAATTTATTAAACGACCTTAAACTAAAAATAAGTAAGCAAGCAGCAAAACTTAGTGATAGGCGCGCCAAGGCTATACCACAAATAGAACAGCGTGTAAACGAATTATTGGTGCAAGTGCAAATGCCTGATGCACAAATTAAAATTAGTCAACAAAATTTAGGCGATGCTTTTAACCCTGATGGTATTGATCAAATTGATTTATTGTTTGCTGCTAATAAGGGGTCTAGTTTTCAACCCATAAATAAAGTAGCGAGCGGTGGCGAATTAAGTAGATTGATGCTCTGCATAAAATCGTTAATTAGCGATAAAGTTGCTTTGCCTACTATTGTTTTTGATGAGATAGATACAGGAATAAGTGGCGAAGCAGCCATGAAGGTGAGTAATGTGATGAAACAACATGCTGCCAAACATCAGGTAATAGCCATTACGCATTTGCCGCAAATTGCAGGCAAAGCCGATACCCATTTATTGGTATACAAAAACAACGATCAAGACACTACCCAAACCTACATAAAAACCTTAAGTAAGGAAGAACGTATTGGTGAAATTGCACGTATGTTACATGGCGAAAACCCCTCAGATAAAGTATTGGAAGCAGCTAAAGAACTTATCGGCTAGCGTTAATTTGCTTAAAAAAAACTAAAATTACCAATAAATAAAAAGGCCCCAACTTATATTAAGTTGGGGTCTTTTTGTAAGTTACGTTAACGACTAATTATTCTTTTGTGTCGTCAATATCTGTTGGTGTGTCTTCACCTTTTTCTTCGTTAGCTTGGTCTTCGGTATCTTGCATCGCACGATC
>CALPIR020000073.1 GCA_943323675.2 Chitinophaga pinensis
ATATCAAAAGATAACTTCTCTGATCTTGTTGATAAACATATCAATAAGAATATTTTCGATTGCAATTTATTTTATACCCAATCTACCGAACATAATAAAGAATTAGCTAAAGCATGCGTTGCACAACAATATGATGCTATAGTTGCAGTTGGTGGCGATGGTACTATAAATAATACCGCAAAATACATAGCAGGAACAGATATTCTATTTGGGATTATACCTTTAGGTTCAGGTAATGGCCTAGCACGCCATTTAAATTTAAGTATGAAACAAGAAGAGGCCCTAAAAGCTATTAACAATTGTAATTACATGTTAATGGATACTGGGCTTGCTAACAATGAGTTTTTTTTGAATGTTGCTGGTGTTGGTTTTGATGCGCATGTTAGTTGGATGTTTGCAAATGCGCCTAAAAGAGGATTTTGGCAATACACCAAAATTACATTGGCCGAGTTTGCAAAATATAAAACCAGAAAATATCAAATTAAAGTTGATGGTATAAGTATAACCGAAGAAGCCTTTTTAGTTTGTATAGCCAACGGATCGCAATATGGTAACAATGCCTATATAGCGCCCAATGCCAATATTAACGATGGAGTATTTGAGATTACGATACTTAAACCATTTAAAATCTATCAAATGCCTCAATTGGGTGCACGCATTTTCAATAAAACCATTCATCAATCAGCACATGTTAAAGTGCTTAGTGGAAAACACATTGTTATTGAAAGAGAAAAAACAGAAGTGGTGAACATTGATGGTGAACCCCTGATGATGGATTTACAAATTGATGTTAAATTAATTCCGGCTAACCTAAAAATAATTGTAGCATGAGTTCAAAAAATAAAAATGGAGGAATGATTTATTCCACGAACAGTGATTTCGACTTCAACACATCAAATGATGATGAGTTTGAAACTTTGCCACCACAACAACAACAATTAAAAGTATATCTTGATAGAAAAGGTGGCAGCAAACTCGTATCAAGAATTACGGGATTTTTAGGAAAATTAGACGACTTAAACGAACTAGGCTCAAATCTAAAAAAACATTGTGGCGGAGGTGGTAGTGTGAAAGATGATGAAATACTAATTCAAGGCGACCACAGAGATAAAATCATTAATTGGTTGACATCGAAAGGATATAAAGCAAAAATAGCGGGAGGATAAACCAACCTTCTTTAATATATTTTTAATGTTTTTGCCCCACATTCTTTAATGTCTTCGCATGATATTCGCTTCTTTAATAACACAACCAAATGAAGATACTAGTAATTGAAGACGAACCTAAGGTTGCCTCGTTTATAAAACAAGGTTTAGAAGAGCAATCGAATAATGTTACGGTAGCTTATGACGGTTTTTTTGGACATAAACTAGCTACAGAAAACGAATTTGACGTGATTGTGCTCGACTTAATGATACCTTACATCAATGGGTTAGATTTATGCAAAAAACTTCGCGAAGAGGGAATTAAAACTCCTATTCTTATTTTAACAGCTTTAGGATCTACAGATGATAAAGTTACAGGGTTAGAGACAGGAGCAGATGACTATATGGTAAAACCATTTGAATTTAAAGAATTGGTGGCACGCATTCGCGCGTTAAGTAAAAGATTTACTGATACTGTTCAACTTCCCAAGATACTTAAGGTGGCAGACTTAGAAATGAACCTAGACGAGAAAAGTGTTAAAAGAGGTGGTAAATATATTGACCTAACTGCAAAAGAGTTTAGTTTGTTGGAATTTTTATTGCGTAATAAAAACCGCGTTGTTTCAAGAGCAGAAATAAGTGAAAAAGTTTGGGATATACATTTTGATACAGGAACCAATGTAATTGATGTTTATGTGAATTTTCTTCGCAAAAAAGTAGATAAAGAATTTGATCGTAAACTAATTCAAACTATGGTAGGAATGGGATATGTAATAAAGTCTGACGAATAACTCACCGTTATCAAATGAATATTAAACTCTCTTTAACATTACGTTTTTTAATATTGGTGGCTATGCTGCTTGCCAGTTTCTCGTTAGTTATTTATGAAAACTACTCGAGATACCGCCAAGATGATTACTTTGAAAGGTTAAGAGAGCGAAGTGAAGCCGTTGCCAAACACATAATTGATATTACAGACCCTGTTTTATTAAATAAAATATTAGCAAGTGAAAGCGGTATTGAACCTATATCTAACCATATGGTATCGGTTTACTCAATTTCAGGATATTTACTAGGAGATTCATCAACAAAATCAAACTTACCATACCCCAATATTATTGATGAGGTTAGGGTTAAAAAGTATATTGAAATAGCCAAAGGAGAAACACACTATATAGGGTTTCTAACCACCCACAAGGGTGGGAAATTTATTGTTATTGGCTCGGGAAACATCTTTGTTGGTGCTCAAAAATTAAAATTCTTAGGGCAACTGATTCTTTTATCTCTTTTTGTAGGACTAATAATTACTGCAGCATTAGGATGGCTTTTTGCCAAACAAGCATTAAGCCCAATCAGTAAAATAATTTCTGAAGTTGATCAAATTACGGCCAACAACCTTCATATGCGTTTACCTATTGGGAAACAAAATGATGAAATAGGTGCACTGAATAAAACATTCAACAAAATGTTGGATAGGTTGGAAGCCTCTTTTTTAATGCAAAAAAACTTTGTTTCTAATGCGTCACACGAATTTAGAACTCCTATAACAGCCATAAAAGCTCAAATAGAAGTTATGCTCATGCAAGAGCGGTCAAAAGAAGAATACATAAATTCATTAAAATCAATTGATGAAGACATAGACCATTTAATGCAATTGATATCAAGTTTAGGAGAGTTGGCAAGTGCTAATGTAAATAACCTCAACAATAAGTTAAATAAAGTGCCATTGATAGAAATCATTGCAGAATCAAGGGCTGAACTAATTAAGGGGAAACCCAATTATAAAATTAATCTTCATATTGAAAACTTGCCTGAACAAGAACATGAAAATTATGTTCCAGGAAACGCAGCTTTATTACAATCAGCATTTAAAAATTTAATGGAGAATGCCTGTAAATTTAGTCCTGATAATACTTGTGATGTAGGTTTGATATTTGTTCAGCCTTATATTTTAGTGACTATTAGCGATAACGGCATAGGTATACAGGAAAAAGATTTGAAACTTATATTCGAACCATTTTACAGATCAAATGATACAAGGGGAATAGCAGGATATGGTATTGGACTTTCTCTGGTAAAAAAGATAATTGACCTGCATAAAGGTGTCATTCAGGTAGAGTCGGTGCCTTCTAAAGGTACTAAATTTATTATAAAACTGCCACACGCAAAATCAGAGGACACCTCTCCTATTTCTTACTAAATCCATAAGGACAGTGTTTGCAACCGCTTTTACAACAGTAACCTCTTTGTTGGTGATAGTGCGCTGTAAAAACCCAATATCCATGTTCATTAATATAATAATGAACATCCTTAACCAACTCTGATTTTGGCATTCGTAATCCTTCTTTTTTATCCATTATTTGTAGTAAAAATAAAAGTCTCCTGTAATGATACCTGCCTTAAAGGTTCCTCTTAACGTTGCAGTTTCATCATACCTATTAACCGTTGATCTTTGCACAAAATCAATCGCATCACCAACATAAAGTTCATCAGTTAGAGAGTCGTAATTTAATGCCCAAAAGTTACTATTAAAGGAGGGAATCCATGGGTTTGATGATACTACATTTTCATTTATTGAATGCTTATAAATACTTTTATTAATCCAATACAACACATCCTTTTTAGCATTGCAGCGCAATTTAATTGGACCATGGTCACTCTGGCGGGTAATGTATTGCATATTAACAATGGTATCTACTTCCATATTTATTTTTTGCAATGCTCCGTTTTCAAAACCACCACCCATAATTGTTCTACCTGAACTTAAAACCCATAAATCATTATTTTTATCAATCCTTAAACTGCTGGGGCCATAAGCAACATCTATGCTATCCATTACCACATCGCTTTGCGTATTGATTACATAAAGTAATTTTTTATTTGATACTGTTACATATAGTTTGCCCTTATGGATAATCAACTCATCACAGTTTCCTAATATGGGTATAGTATTTATAATTTGATTGGTGCTTAAGTCAACTACCTTTATGCCTCCATTATAATACTCACTTACATAAGCCTTTTGAAAGTCAGTAACTACCATATACCTTGGCGATACAAATCCGGTAATTGTTGCTTCTGAAGCTAATGTGTTCATATTTATAACTTCTATTTTTTGCGAATTATTAACTACTAAATATCCTTTCTCGCCATAATGGATGAAGGATTGAAGTACATCACCCAACTTGCGGTTATTGGTAGTTTCAAAAGCATTGCTTGATAATTTTTGAGTAATAAAATCGTAATAATCTAAAGTGGCATTACCAAATTGAAAGTTACCTTCATTTAAAATAAATAACCCTCCTTTAGGATTGAGTATTACAGGATATTCAGGCGTAATTACTGGTTGCGTTTCGCAAGCGCTAAACGCAACCAATAATATCAAGTATAAAAGGTGATTTCTATTCATTTGCTCTATTATTCAAATATAGATTTATTTGAAAGTGTATCTTTTAAGTCAATCAAATCGGGTAAATGGTTCAGTTTAGTTTTTTACAACACGAACTGTTTTAACTTCGCTTTTACATTCAATACGCACAAAATAAACACCTGCATTTAAATTACTTAAATCAACCTGAGCAAAACCTTGTACATTTTGTTTAAGCATTTGTTTTCCCGTCATATTAAAAACAGTAACAACAGCATTAGTATTTTTAATAGATAAATCTATGTTTAATTTATTTAACGTAGGATTTGGATATACACTTGCATGCAACGTATTGTTTATGTCTAGTAAGCCAACAGCAGCATCACGCGTGGTAAATTCATCTATAGCAAAAAAACCAGGGGTGTTCATTCCAAATTGTCCAACATCAGATGATGTTAAACTAAAGAAAACGCTATCAACATTACCCAATGGCTTCAAGTCAACCCACGTCCAAGTATTAACAATAAAACCATTTTGCGCTAAGTAAAAAGGAACGGTATCTGTGGCGGTACCATTTTTAAATCCAATAATATTTAACTTAAAGAAATCGGTATCGCTAAATTTGCGAGCAAAACCATCGCCCCATTTCATACTTAAATAAGCATAATTACTATTGGTAACATAAACACCTTCTACTTGTTTACCAGCAGCATTTCCTGATAATATAATACGGGCATCTTTTTGGGCCACAGCATAATTTGAAGAAGAATCGGCACCTTGATTAATAACAGCATTGTATATTTTGTCGTAACCAATTACCCCGCTATCTAGTTGTGCATCTATTTTGTTAGATATGGCAAAACCACTATTCCAATAATCACCAAAACTTGATACACTAAATCGCGATGGGAAAATTGCATTTCCACTTTGGTAGGTTGTGCGTATTGATGTATTGGGTTTTGTCCAATACTTATTAGCCGCTAAATTCAAATTTTCAAAATCGGCAGTGTCATTTTGGGTTACCACATTATCTACACAAAAGAACAACGGTGTATTGATTCCAAATTGACCTTTATCACTAGAGCTCATGGTAAATTCAATCGAATCGGCAGCTCCTAACGAAGTTAAATCAACCCAAGTCCAATCTTTAATAATATAGTCTGATGCATTGTTTTCAAAACGATAATCAGCCAAGTAAAAACTAACACTGTCATTACTTTGCATTCCGTTTTTCCAAGCTTTAATAATTAACACAAAAAAATCAGGATCAGTACCATTTATACCTCCAAACTTTTTAGAAAATGCATCTCCATTTTTTACAGTTAATGCAGGATAAGTTCCATTGGTAACATATAAACCTTTTACCGTATCACCAGCATCAGCACCTACAATTCGCATGATACTGCCTTGCTGGCCAATAGCATATTTAAGCGAGTTGCTTACACCAGTATTTGCATATGAAGCATATAAATTACCATAAGTGCCATTGGTATCATTTTTAATATTGGAATATGCCCAGCCATCACTCCAAAAACCACCATAATTGGTTTGATAAGTATTTGTAAAATCTACATTTCCGCTATTAAACTTTCCGCTAACAGGCATGCCCGATCCGTTTTTAACGCTGTTATTCGACAAAGTAATATCATCAAATCCTGCTTTTGTTTGCGCTCCAACTGCAAATGCAAATGCCAATGTAACTAAAAGTAAAAATTGTTTTTTCATGTGTTGTTTTATTAAATTGTAACTCCTAAACTGAATAAAAAATTACGCATAGGCATTGGCCTTGAAGGCAAAACCTGGTATTCGTGATTTAATATATTATTGATGTGAATTTTGGCATCCACTTTAACTTTTTTAAACTGAAAACTTTTGCCCATGAATACATTTAACAACAAATAATCATTAATAAATGATGTGTTGTCGCTACTTGTAAAACGATAACCTGTATAAGTTTGGTTAATGGATAAATAGGCATTGTTATAGGAAACACTGAACCAAGATTGGTAAGTTAATCGTGGAATGTAAATGAGTTGTTTACCAACTGTAACATCATTTAGTACGTTAGTTTTTTGGTTGGTTGACAAAAGATAACTAATATCTCCACGCAGGCTCAACATGAATTTATTGTAACAATAGGTATAACTCGTATTCAACTCAATACCCCTGCTCCAGACTTGCAACAAATTTTGCGGTATCCATGCTCCTCCATAAGGTTGCCATAAAATCCAATTATTAATCTGGCGGTTAAATACATTAAACTGCTGGTTGATGAATGCATGAACAGATTTACGTTTTATAGCTAAACCCAACTCTTGTGCGTAACCTTTTTCGGGTAATAAATTAGGGTTGCCTGTAACCCAATACAAATCATTAAGTGTTGGTAGCCTGAATGATTTATTAGCTTTAGCAGTAAAGTTCAGGTATTGATTCAATTTATAATCGGCACCAATTCCTGCGGTGTAAGGTTGGATTACTCCATCTACTATATCTTGACGAAGGTTTGCCGTTGTTTTAACTTTATTACTCCAATTATTATTAATAGATAAGAAGGCCGCTAAATTGTTACGTGATGCATTATGGATGTACCCGCTACTTTGAGCAAAATTACCCGTGTAATTTATACCAAAGTTTAAAGCTGCTTTAAGATTGATTTGAATTGTATTTTCTAATTCACTAACAATGGTTTTGCTTAAACTAGTTCCTGAATTATATGTGGTAGGGTCGTTATAATTTAAATATTCATTGACAAATGCTAATCGTCCAATATAACGTGTTTTGTTCGTAGTGCGTTTCCACTCAAAACCTAACCTATTGGACTCATCTATTTGGTAAGCATTATTTACGGCCATTCCAATTGTTGGTGGAATATTTCTATCTGTGAAGCCATACCAATAACGCAAATTAATTTCCTGCTTTGCATTAATCGCATAACCTGATTCTAACATTAACCCATAGCTTTTATGTTGTGCATGAGCTAATTTCTGTAGCAACTTATCTGCTAACGTATAATTATGATATGCAATATTATTTTGTGCTGTTTGGTAATAAGTACGGGCTTTGATATAGCATTTTTTATTGCCATATGTTAGAGCCAAACGGTGCTGCATCAAACCAAAACTACCTGCACCAATTTGGTAGCTTAAACTTTGTTTGTTAAACGCAGGCGTGTTGTTTAATATAACAGCACCACCAATTGCACCTGCGCCATATAATGCTGAATTACCTCCATAATGAACAGAAATATCATCAATAAAACCAACAGGTAATAGGCTAAAATCTGTTTGGCCCATAAGGCTGTTTTGAAGATTTATACCATTCCATAACACAGCAGTATGCTGCGCTCCTGCACCTCTAAAACTGGTAGTAGCAATTTGGTTGGGGCCATAAGCACGAACAAATACTTGACTATTATAACTTAATAATTGTGCTAAATTATCATGTTGGGCAATAAGCTTAACCAACGAATCGGTTTGCACCATTTTAGCACCAATATTAAATGATTCAAAACGATGGCTGCGGGCTGTAAAATTTGGCAAATACTTAACGGTATCAGCAGGCAAAGTCTGGGCTAAAAGTTGCAAGCAACTTAACCATAACAAACCTACAAATGCCAATACTTTTTTCATTTTTAGAATACAAAAAGTATGCAGCTAAGCCGGATAGAAAAGTATAAAAAGGAACAGTAAGTGATAAAGCTTATGCTATCCCCCCTCGCTTTTTTTCCCGAAAGCTACATGGTAAAAATACTATTGGCAGGTCTTCTGACTTATACCGGATTGTTTGGCCTTCCCATTCGTTTTGTTAGAACAGTGACTAAGATTTAAACAATCTTTTTAAATCAATTTACATTGATTTGGTACTTACAGCAGCGGGTACTGTTTAGGAGTTACACCTAATTCCCTTTTAAGCATGATAAAAATAAATTCCAATTCAACTTTTAAAACAGACCAATGAAGATATTATCTTGATAATCTATTTTTTAAGCAACATTGTTATTAATTATTATATTAATTTTTGATTGAACTAAAAATTAATACAATTGGTATTACATGCACCAAAAGATGAAGCAAATGTATTTTAATATTTTAATTTTGTGCAAGCATGGTTAAACAAAACTTGCCAAATGCTTATGGGTGTAAGGCGAAAATTTTAACCACTCCCAACTATTAAACACATTTAAACGAAAAATTGAGTACAGAGTAATTATGTATTAAAACAAAATGTATACACTGTAAAAACGCCAATACGAAAATTAATACTGAGGATATTTTCTGGCAAACAAACAAAGTAACTATTCGTGTTTAATTAAACGCAAAACAATATTAAGGTTGACTTTGAAGATTAATACCATAGCAACATGAAAAGTAGAATTGGACATTTAATTCCTATTAATACTTTTTACTTACATGGTTTTGCAAGACACCACTCACCTATTTAATTAAGTAAAGTTTGAAACCCTTGACTTATTTTGCAGCAGTTTATTTAAATTAAGCATATGGTACAATACAACCCAAGAGATTGGTTCGGGCTAATATTTCAATTTCACAAAAGTGATACCTTTAGGCAACTTGCAGGTATGATGTTGGTTATCGCTATTTTTTCAGGAGCGGTAGCTTATTTAGAAATTGAAATCTTAAACATGCGTTTTAAAACTACAACCATCGTACACTCGTTGTTGGGTATTGTAATTGGCTTATTGATGGTATTTAGGACCAACACTGCCTACGAACGTTGGTGGGAAGGGCGGAAATTATGGGGAAGCTTATTAAACAGCACCCGCAACATGGCCATAAAAATACATGTCATGCTACCCACTGCCAACCAAGAGGTGCGCATTAAAGTTGTTGAATTGATGAGTAATTTTGCAACAGCACTACAATACCATTTAACCCATCAATTAAGTAAAGAACAAAAATTTATTGGTGATGTAGAACCCAAGCATCAACCCAATTTATTGGCTACACAATTGTATGAGTTGGTAAACGAACTACATAAAAAAGAGCATATAAATGGATATCAATTTTTAGCGCTTAATAATGATTTACAAGCCTTGACAGATATAACGGGTGCTTGTGAACGCATTAAAAAAACACCTATACCATACTCCTACAGTTTGTTTATTAAAAAGTTCTTGTTTATTTATATCATGACTATGCCTTTTTCGTTTGTTAGCGACTTTGGATATTGGATAGTTTTAATTACCACTTTTGTATTTTATGTATTGGTAAGTTTGGAGCTTATTGCGGAAGAAATTGAAGACCCATTTGGGAACGATGCAAATGATTTACCCATGACGGCTATTTGCGAAAATATTAAAAAAAGCACTGCCGAAATTTTACAGATAGATCCTACAATTTAACACTTATACTTCCCTTAAAAAAGTAAATGTATCGCCATTAAATAACCCTTTATCGCTTAACTTAATACTAGGTATTACAAGCAAAGCCATGAAACTTAAACTCATGAAAGGCGCATTTAATGTTGAACCTAAAACCTGCTTACTGAAGTTGTCAATTTGTGTGTAAAGTTCTGCTACTTCCCATGCATCTTTATTACTCATTAAACCGGCCACAGGAAGAGGTAAGAGATAACTTTCGTTTGCGCACACAGCACTTAAGCCTCCTGTGTTTTCTACTATTAAGTTAACAGCCCTACACATACTTTCATCATCAACACCAACAACTACAATATTGTGGCTATCATGTGCAACACTACTGGCAATAGCACCTTGTTTCAAACCAATATTTTTAACGTAAGCTATGGCTACCTTAGATTTTGCATAACGGTTAACCACTGCTATTTTAAGTATATCGTTTTTTAAGGTGATATCTGATTTATTACAAATAAACTTGTGTGTTACTAATTGGCCATCCTCG
>CALPIR020000074.1 GCA_943323675.2 Chitinophaga pinensis
ACCCCTTGACCTGTCCTTGCATTTCCAACAACACTTGGCGTATCAGGTAAAGCACTTATTGCTACCTTAATTGCATTGGTATAGGTAGTTGTTAAACCAGATTTTGATGCAGCGCGTCTATACCATGTTGTTTGAGTTATTTCATTCTCTGGGAAATACATGTCACTATTTACACTCGTATCAATTAAATTATCAACCCAAGTTAAGCTATCAATAGACTCTTGCCATTGGTAAGCAAAACCTGTAACACCGCTTGCAGGTGATATTGAAGTTATTGAATCTGGAACTCCATCTCCGCATAACACTTGAGCATTTCCGATTGAACCTGGGTTAATAGTACCAGTAACTGTTGCAGTAACTGGAACTCTTGCAGATAAACAAGAGGTTGTAGTATTTCTTGAAACTGCATAATATATGGTAGTATTTGCAATACTTGGTGTTGTATAAGTATTGGTTGCCGTTGCTATTGAACTGCCTCCAACACTATTTTGGTACCAATCAATAACACTACCTGTTGGTGGTACTGCACTTAAAGTTACTGTTCCCGATCCTGTTCTACTTGCATTTGTTACAGTTGGCACTGTAGGCAAAGCTTGAATAGTATATGTTAAAATATTTGAGTACGCTGGTGAATCAATTGATGTGTAGGCTTCTCTTCTAAAATATGTTGTAGTATTTATAATAGTTGAAGGTGAAAAACTTGCACCAATTGCGTTAGCAATATCAACAACACCAGAACTAAAGTTGGCAACTGAAGACGATTGCCATTGGTAGTTAATTGCATCTCTTCCGCCATCGGCATTGGTAACAGTGGTAATTCCAGTTGGTAAACCACTTCCACAATAAGTGCCAGAACCACTAACAGTTCCTGCGGCCAATACTTTATACAATGGTATTGATACGATATTAGAATCAACTGAAATTGCACCACCATTATCTATTACTTTAAATATAATATTACAAGTTACCGAGCCCGTATTAGGTAATAATCTTATTGGTGAATTTTTATTTACTGTTACACCATTTGTAGGCCAATTTGCATTGGTGTAATTAACTCCGTTAATCGTGAAAACTTGTGTTTGAGATGGGAAATATAAATATCGAATCTGAGTAACAAACCCATTACCGCCATCAGTACCTTTAATTTTACTTGAATCCACTACTATCGTGGTGTTAGGATTCATAATTAATGGAAATACGTATGGTGTTGGAGATGGAAACTGATTAACACCAAAATCAAAACCTACAGTATCTTTTAAACCAGTAGTAATTAATCTTGATGCAGGAGTTGTATAAGAAAATGTGTATGGAAGTTCACCAGCCAAAACTTTGTTTGACGGGATGTTATCATCAACATTAAAACTAGTACTACTTACCCATAACTTTTGCTTGGTAATTGGTGAGGTATTAAATAAGCTATAGCTACCATTAAAATCAACTGGAGAATAGTCTAACACATTGTTTAATGTATCTAATAAATATACTTTTAATGCCGAGTTGGTGTTTGAACCTACTTCTGAACCTGTGTTGATGGTATTGAATGAATTTAAAGCACTATTGTCTACGTCCTCCCAAACTTTACCAGATAGTCTTATTGGATAACGTCTTACTGTTACTATAACTTTCCCAAAACTACAAAGGCTTGATGTACCTGAACAGTTAATGTTAGAATCACATAACTTATATTCAAAACTATCAACGCCTATAAAACCAGTATTTGGCATGTAAGATATTGACCCATTTGCAAATAATGTTAAAGTACCATTTGCTGGCAACAATAAACCACTACTTGGAATACTAACTGTTGTTGTATTATTTTCAGCATCATAATCATTTGCTTTTACATCAACAATTAACTGCTGCTCTATAAAAGTAAAGTCTCTATCTATAACAGCAACTGGTGCGCTATTGGTTGGACTTGAAGGCAAAACAGTTATATAAACTGTTGCAGTATTACTTGTCAAAGAATCTGCTGAACCATCTTTTACGTTATATGTAAACTGATCGGTACCTATGTAATTATTTGCCGATATATAAGTGTACTGACCGCCAGACACAATAGATAGTGTTCCATGAGTTGGATTACTTATGACATTAATGGTTAAAGGCGTTCCTTCGGCATCAGTATCATTATTTTTTAATGCTAAACTTACAGGAGCGCAAGAAGTAGTATTTATGGTATCGCTTTTAGCAACTGGGGCTTGGTTAGCTACTGTAACAACAACTAAAGCTGTATCGAACATTGCTGTTTCGCAGCTTGATGATGTGCTACCATAACGAATATAAACCATGGTATCTTTACCTACATATCCAGCAGTTGGCGTATAAAGTATATTATTACCAACCGAAGTGATTGTGCCAGATTTTGGTTGAACAGTAAAAGTAGGAGTTGATAATGGGCCTTGTGGGTCGCTATCGTTTCCAGAAATATTAATATTTATTGGAGTACCCGATGGGGTTGTAACCCTATCAGCATTAACCACTGGAGCTACACGTTTAACGTTAACAAAAACAGAAACCGTTGTTGTTTGGTTATTTACGGCATCTCTTAATACATAAGTAAATGTATCAACCCCTATAAAACTACCCGATGGAGTGTAAGTAACTACCGATCCAGAGAAACTTACCGTTGCACCTTTCCAAGAGTTTGCAGAAACAGATTGTATGTTGTTGGTGTTGCCATAATAATTGGCATCATTTGCCAAAACACTTATGTTAACTAATGCATTTGAAAATGTAGATACGGTATCCGAGTATCCTACAGGTTTGTAGTTGGTCGGAATTGCTGCACAAGGAAAACTTGCTCCCGTAACAGAATAAGATATAGCCAACTTAGGCCTTAAAAACAAATTTGTTGAATAGTTTCTGCTGTAAAAATTAGCCGTTAATGTGGTACTGGTTGTTGACGCCCTTGGTATAATTAACATACCATTATTGTTTGAAGGGCTGTTAATCCAACTTTGTACCATACTGGTAACATTAGAACTAATAAGCGTACCAACTGACATATTTGAGGTTCTAACCAAAGTTGCCGAATCGGTTAAAGTATAATCTGTTGTAGCATTAGCCGAACCTGCTGTACCCCAATTAGTGCTTGAGTTAAACTTAGTCCACGTTGCTTGTGTTTCAACCCAAGGACGAAGTGATTTTGTTATAGCAGCAGGGAACGGACCATTAGTTGCATTGTATGTATAACTAGCAGAAGAAGTTAAAAATAACGTAGCACTTGTAATGGTTTGTGAAGTAGCGTAACTAGACAAATCAAATTCAATTAATGCACGTAAATTTCTATTTGTACGACTAACTAGTTTAAAAGATGTTGCTGTGCCATAATTAGTAATTGTATTATTAGCAGCAATATATGTATCTAGTGATGCATATATGGTATCTAATTTGGTAACGGTAGGAATGTTAATTCCAGTTTGATATTGACCAGCAGCACATCCGTCTTTTAATATGGTTACTCTTACTACACCCTCAGAACAAAAACCTGCAGCGTTACAAGCTTGGTATGTAAAACTATCTTGTCCAATACCTGATGCCGCATCTTTTCTAGATAAATAAGAAACAGTACCATCATTATTAATATAAACAAAACCCTTTGATGGTTTCTTAGTTATATTACGCACAAATAGCTGGCTTGAGTTTGCTGCACTTGGCGTATTTTTATCGTTTGCTAAAACATTAATTACGCTAACATTATCTTCTATAACACTTGCGTTGTCAACAGTTAAAAACGGGTACAAAGCTAATGAGCCAACCTGAATGGTTAGACTTGCATTTGCATTTGAACTCCCATCGCTGATGGTGTATGTGCCCACATCATTACCAACATAATTAGCAGTACTTGTATACGTGATGTCTCCATTTGAAGTAAACGAAACTGTACCATGAGTAAATCCTGATGCTGCAGTTAAAGTTCTGTTACCTGCAGTGCTATCTATATTGCTATCAAATACATTAAACTGTGTTGTTGAACTGGTGCAACCAGATGGTAATGATTTTGTGATAGCCTTTGCACTAAGTGAAGCAACAGAAGGCACAAGTAAAATACCACCTTTAGAATCAAATATCGTTCTTCCACAAGGATCAGTTACCAAGCAAGTAATCATACAATTAGTTGTTTGAGCAACTTCTGCAGGTGTAAATGAAGTAGATGTTCCTGTTGAATTAGAGAATGTTCCTGGTACTGAAGAAATCCAACGATAAGTTAATGTTCCTGAACCACTAGCTGCAACCGATAAACCGTTGTAGGTTGTTAGTGCCTTCATCTGTGTTGGAATTCCAGATATTACAGCAGTAAATGTAGTTGACATTTTTTCGGCCAACGCAAAAATGCTAAAGTTAAAAAACATCTTCTTAGCCGCAATTTTCTGTCCATCTGTAGCCAATAATTTCGTACTAGAAAAATCATGTCCACCTTGGTACATTACCCAACCATTATTTGCATTTCCAAAACCACGACCAAAAATATTTACTGCAGCTTGCCCAGGAGTTTTAGTTGGAATTTCTGGTTGCCCATTAGCATAAGTAATAACTTTAGCATCAGTATTCCAAACGCTACCCAAACTTGGCATAAAAACTTGCTCTGAACCTTTAATTTGAGCTGGATCAGAAACACCCATGTACTGTGTCATTACATCAGTTGGATGTTGATGAACATATGGTGGTGTTGGGTGAACGTGACTACTGTACATCAGTAATCCATTTGTAGATAAGAAATTCATTTTCAGCCTAACACTACTACCTGCTATAACGGTATCTTTAAATAACGACTCCATTACACTTGGCGCATGACAGCCTGCCCAGATGGTTCCTTTACTGTTTTTATTCCAAAAGTATAAGTTACGATGGTTAGCCCAAGTTGGATCAGCGTGGGGCATTACAAAAATGTCATCGCAATTATTTAGGGCATCTGGTGTTCGATAACTAAATGCAGTTGCAGGTATACCTGCTTCATTTAAATATGCAATAGCAATATATCCGTTTTGTGCATCCATTGCCCAACGAGGTGGCGTAGTAGCAGTAAATGCAATTGGTAACGAGATGCTTGCAATTGTTGAATCAATAATTACACCTTGTGCTCGCCAACTGTATATTACTTTATCTACTGCTGTACTGCGGTAAATAGAAGAAATTACAAACGGTCCTCCACTATATGATTTTCCATTATGGGTAAAATCAATTCCATCCTTACTTTTAGATTGATTGATAGAACGCTTAACAGGTACATAATTATTTTTCAATAAATCATATACCAAACCATATGGTTTTAATGAATTTGCAATGGTTGGGGTAACAGCCCCCATATCAATAATAAAGGATCCTGCAGGAATTGTTTCTTGGGTTTGGGCTGTTGATTTAAAAATCGTTGTTGCGAAATAGACGAACAGCACAAGCTTTAATAACCTGTTAAATTTGTTTAGTGTTGGTTGTGTTGGAACTGCTTTCATTTATCAGATATTTCTATATTTAAAATGGTTTAGTAGCAATGTCACAATACCCATCTATTAAATTAGATGCTGGTTGTAAATGCGACATTGCACTTCTACAAATGTCACACTAAAGAAGACTGATATTAAAAATAGACAACATGATGTTAACTTTTTACAAAATGGTATCAATATTGGTCAAAAAGGTAGAAGAAATGAATAACACAAGACCAACATGTTATGATATAGTATAGTAAAAAAAGACAGTTATAAGGATTATGTTATACTTAGCTATGCGTATTGCGACAATTTAAAACAATTATAGCACCTTATATTAATTTGTAAATTAAAAAACTTCCTCCATATTAATGTGCGAAGGTTTCTCAACAATATCACATTGATGAATACCTAAAAGTGTAAATACCTTTTGAAGTGATGCGAAAGAAACATTATGCTTGGTGTATACATTACAATAACCTGGCTTTGGTATCATCACATCTTCTATTCCTTCAATACCCAATGCTTTAATAGCTCTACATAACCTCCAAGCTGTGCGTCTTTTTCCATTGGAAGCTAATTCTTTAAAGGAATATACACAACCTTCTTTATGCTGAACCAAATTTATTGGCGTAACAAAAGAGTATCCATAACTTAAAAGCTGCTTATCTATTTCAAACGCTTTTCTGGTACTATGTTTAACATGCATACGCTTAGATAATAATGAATTGATCTCATTACTTGTAAGGCGTTTTGTTTTTTTTGTGAATCTAACATTATTAAATAATTGTGCTGCAAGCACTAAAATGATAATGAATGAAATAATGACCAAGTAAAGGAGCATGAAACAAATTTTACCATTAATTATAATGTGTAATAACAAGCTACAAAATATTGCCACACTATTGCAACATGATTAAAACAAAATATTTGGCGCGCATCATTAGCTATCTAATATACAATTCTTGGCAACATACTTATTGAAATTTACAAAGTAGTTCGTACTAAAAAATTGATCATTGCAGTATTACTAAAAACTTGCTTTTGCCCATGTATAAATATGTTCTCTCGGTTCTATTTTTATTTTTATTTAAGTTAAGTTATTCCCAACAACCTAGCATAGGAATTGAAGCCGGAACTGGAGTTAGTATACCTTTAACATCGGTATTAGGATACCCATCCCCGCTCGCATACGCCTCAATAAGTTTCGCACCAATTAAACTGGGTCATGTTTCAGTTGATTATAATATGGGTGTGCTTTGGGGCAAGGGGAAAATGACCAGTGATTTAGAAACATCAAATTCGAACCTAGGAAGCAATACCTTTAAATATAAAACAACTTATACTTCATATGGAGTTAGTGGTTATCTTAATCTTCACCATGTTTTTAAATCAAGAAAAAAAGCTAAAAAAATTATCCCCTACTTACATTTAGGTTTAGCCAATTTAAAAGCCACTTCAAGTGCTGATAATCTAACCATTAACAGCAATAAAACATATTCTCAAAATTATTTCATTTCAGTTTATGGCGTTTTATTGAAAGTAAAAATCAACCATCAGTTTGATTGGACTATTCATGCCAACATAAACCTAACGGAGACCGAATACTTAGATGCAATTTATTATGATAAGAAGTATGATGCCAAAATTGACTTTAAGGTTGGTTTAGTTTATTACCCTGGGGCAAATAAGAAAAGAAATTATATTGCTTGGCAACCCTACAAGAAAATTTGCCCCCGATCACTCTCATTTTAATCAATAAAATGACAAACTAATTAAACGCTAACGTGCACAAATTTTGTTGTTTATAGCGCATAAAAAAAAGTTTTACTGCCTAATTAACTAGCCAATACAATTTTTATTTCGTTTATTATCAAAATTATCGCATTGTATAGGTGCATATAATTTTTGTTTAGTACTTGCTTTTATGAAGCAAGTAAAATCCTTGTATATTTTAGCTGAAAATTGTGTAACCACTTTTCCAATTGACAACATTTTATCTGTAAAAATCACAAACAAGTTCATAGACATTTGTTTAGTTGATGGCAGACAAGAAACTTTCAATCTTCGATTAAGCGAGTTATTAAATTGCGTTTTTGATCTCACTAACTATTCACAATTTTTCTTTGTTAAAGAAGGTGTATTGTTAAATCCAATGTATACCGAAATTACCAAACTAGTTAACGATAAGCATGTAGAATATGAGATTGCAACAAATTTAAATACGGCAAATCTTAACTTCTCACTTCCAGAAAAAGACCTACTAAAACAATTGAACAAAGGTAAACTGATGGTTAAAAACGCATTTGATGACTATATGTCTTTGTAAAATAATACAACTTTTTAACAAATAAGGGATATTAAACGTCTGAATATTACTATTAATTTGAAAATATTATAAATTTGATTATGTACAAAAGTTTAAGCCCAAAAACAATTTTAGTTGTTGAAGATAATGAAAGACTTCGTGCTAACATTATAAGTGCATTAGAATTTTACTTCCATGTAACATTTGCACAGAACGGAGCAGAAGGAATAAAACAGGCAAAATCTATTAAACCAGATCTTGTAATAACAGATATTATAATGCCTGAGATGAATGGTTATGAACTTTTACAGTTTCTTAAAAAAGATGCGGATTTAAAACATATTCCTGTAATTATGCTCACAGCACTTGGTGCTGACGAAGACATTATTAAAGGCTGGGATATAGGAGCAGATGAATACATGGTTAAGCCATTTAAAATGAATCTGCTTATTTCAAGAATTCAGAATTTGATTAAAAAGAATTCTTTTTTAGGTGCAGCGCAACCACCTATAATTAAAAGAGAGGATCCTTTTATGGAACAAATTAATTCAAAAATCAACAATCATGTTGATGATATTAACTTCGCTGTAATTCACCTCGCAGATAGTTTAAACCTAACAAGTACGCAGTTAAACAGACGACTTAAAAGAATTGCAGGTCAAAATACAATAACCTATATCAAAAACTTCCGCTTAGATTTTGCGAATCAACTTTTAAAATTTAGAAGTTATAACATTACTGAAGTGGCCCGTCTATCAGGCTTCAGCTCTTCTTCTTATTTTATAAAACAGTACAAATTAAAATTCGGGAAATCACCTAAACAAAACAGAAATAAGTACACCAACAACGTTGAGCTTTCTCAAATTTTGTAAACATAAATAGGTGTTATTTTTATTATAGTTTAGGCATTATACGATAGGCTATAACAACAATGTTGGGCTATTACCCTATTAAGTGAATAATCAATTAAACACTATTAATCGCTTTATTATTAACCACATTGTTTTTTTAACACCAAGATTAATCCATGCTCTTTTTTTGAGTTCTTTATTTAACTGAAAAAACAACCCTGGCATAGCAGTAAGATGAAACCATACACAATTATTTAATGCTTGCTGCAACCTAATCTCCCCCCCTGTTTCCATCAATATTTTATCAAAAAAAGCCAATGTGCTTTTAAACCATAACAAGCTATACTCATGGGTAACGTGTCTGTTAAGACATATTGCCAGCCTATTACTATCCTCTGCATTTAAAACAGGAATAAGGTTTTTAATGAGTGCTGTTTTAATTATTGTATTCAAAAAAGCAACCTGCTCAATGTTTTTTTTATGGGTCCCATCGTGGTAACGATATTTAATAAGGGGCTCATCTAAGTTAGCCATTCGGGTTAATGGAAAGCATTCAACCCACAGTGCCAAATCTTCTGCAAATTGGTAGTCTGCATTATATTTTATATTATTTAATTTAAGAAAACTGGTCCTAAACATAACACTGGGATGCACAAAAGGAGAAGCATTTAAGGTGTGCCAAATTATATCATCATGCAAAATGGGCAAAGCCCTACTCCGTCCATTTATGCCAATATACTGTGTACCTAAAATCGCTATATCAGGATTATTTAACAATACCTTTACCTGTTTTGCTAATCGATGTTTTAAGCTGATATCATCAGCATCCATGCGAGCTATAAACTCACCCTTTGCTAAAGTTAACCCATAATTTAGTGCCGATACAATACCTTGTTGTTTGGCAAATACATGGTATTTTATTCGCGAATCATTAAAAGTTTTTACAATGCTTTCCGAATCATCGCTACTGCCATCGTTAATAATAATTAATTCAAAGTGGCGGTATGTTTGACTTAATATACTTTTTATTGCATCAGACAAATACAATGCACCATTGTGAACTGGCATTACTACTGAAACCAAAGGATGTGATGCTTCTAACATAATTCTATCTCACTTATTAACTGCTCAAATTGTTTAAGCTGTATTTCTTTACTGAAACAACTTTGGGCTATTTGTTGTGATTTTTTTTGCAGCAATGTCAAATTGCTATGTTGAATCATTTCCCTTATGGCATCTGCTAATTGAACTGCATTACCTGGCTCTACTATACAACCATTACCATCCACCATTTCAATTAAACCACCTGTTTTCGAGAAAATTACCGCATTTGCATTGGCCAACGCCTCTAAAGCAAACATAGAAACACCCTCGTACAAAGATGGAAGCAACACCACATGTGATTGCTGAAGCAACGCCAACAGATGTTGATGTGGTAAGTTGGGTTTTAAAGTTACAAAACCATATTGCTCAACCAATAATTTAAAGTTCGAATACTTACTACCCTCTCCTATTATTACCATTTCGGCATCATCAACCACCATATCATCTTTAATCAATGGCAATGCTTTTAATAACACGTCAAAGCCTTTTTGTTTATATCCTTCTTCATCCATACGCCCAAGCATAACAAAGGTTAAACGCGCTGCTTTTTTACTTAAATCAATAGCATTAACATCAATGGTATTGGTAACAACATGTTTACTTTTTAATTTGGGTTGATGTAGCACATTGTTCAATGCATAGTCTAAATGATATTGATTGG
>CALPIR020000075.1 GCA_943323675.2 Chitinophaga pinensis
CAATAATTTGATCGCTTACCTCCTCGGGCATGCTGTGTGGTAAATCAATTTTATTCAAGATTGGAATAATCTCCAAGCCTTGATCAATGGCTAAGTATAAATTGCTTATTGTTTGTGCCTGTATACCTTGGCTAGAGTCAACTATTAACAATGCCCCATCACATGCTGCTATACTTCGCGAAACTTCGTAACTAAAATCTACGTGGCCTGGTGTATCAATTAAATTTAAAACATATTTTTTGCCATCACGCTCATAGTTCATTTGTATCGCATGACTTTTAATGGTAATACCACGCTCTTTTTCCAGATCCATATCATCAAGCACCTGTGCTTCCATATCACGCTTGCTAACCGTTTGGGTATATTCCAATAAACGGTCGGCTAAAGTGCTTTTTCCATGATCAATATGTGCTATGATGCAAAAGTTTCTGATGTTTTCCATTGCCGCGAAAATACTAAATTGTATCACTTATTTCATAGAATATCCGAGTGTTGGGTAAAAATAAACGAAACTAGAATTTGATTGACGAAGGGGATTAGTTTCCTGTTGCTAAAAAACGTGCTCTTGCATCGCAAATTATTGCGGTTGCAATACCTGCATTCAAGCTATCAGCTCCACCTATACGCGGAATGGTAATTGGGTTTGTGATATAGGGAATCACTGTATTAGAAATGCCTTTACCTTCGTTTCCAATAAGTAAAATCCCTTGTTCGCTAATCCTGGTTTGGTATAATGATTCGCCATCCATCAATGCACCAAATACGGGTAATGTGTTATTCTTAAACAACTCATCTAATGCGGTGTAAAAAACGTTTACCCTTGCAAATGAACCCATAGTGGCCTGTATGCTTTTGGGGTTTAAAATATCTACACAATCATTACTGCAAACGATATTTTTTATGCCATACCAATCGGCAATACGCAAAATAGTACCCATGTTTCCAGGGTCTTGTATGCCATCAAGCACAATGGTAAATTGTTCATTTAAAATTTGAGGCGTAAATTCATTCTCATGCATTTCAACCACGGCTAAAACTTCTTGTGGTGTTTGCAATAAACTTACTTTTTTAAGTTCTTCGGCAGTAACTATGATTAACTCGGTATTGTTTTTAATATCTTGCGCAAAAGCATCGGCCCAGTTTGGTGTAGCTACAATGCAATTTATCTGATAATTTGATGTTAATAACTCAGTAACTTGCTTTTTACCTTCCACCACAAAAAGCTTTAATTCGCTACGGTGCTTTTTAAGATTTAACGACTGAATAAGTTTGATGCGCGCTTTTGATAACATAAATAAATCCCTTACACTAATGCTTTTGGCATTAGTTCTAAACGCTTGCAATATAACCAAACAACTGCGTGACTCGCAACAACTATTATACAACGGTAGCACAATTAAAGTTGAGGGAGAGACCAGAAATGACGTTGTAAACCCCATTGGAGACAATTTAAAACAAAAACCAAACAAAAGATTTTTAGGCATCACCAAACTTAAAATGCGGATGTATTACTTTGGATCAAAACATGGCGAAAGTAAAATAGGGGTGTACATGCGCGATAAATATGGCGAATTGCCTGTGATTCTTGATACCGCCTTTGTTGAATCATCGGTAAAAGGGATGAAGGGCTATTTGCGAAGTGTTGGTTTTTATTACCCTGTTATTAATTACCAAGTTAAATCTCATAGGCAGCGCGCCACTGTTCAATACTCAATAAATACAGGTCCTGTTTATCATATTGGTTCATATCAAATAAATTGTGCAGATAAAAAGCTATACGATATAATTAAAGTTAACGAAAAGGATGCACTTATAATTCCAGGAAACCGACTTAAGCAAGATGTACTGTTGGATGAGCAAAAACGTATAGTTACATTGCTACGTAATAATGGATATTATACATTTAGTGCCGAATTTATTGGCTTTGATGTGGACACAGCTAATAATAATTGGAATGTAAATGTATCTCTAAATGTATTAAATAAGGGTGTGTATGAGTTACACAAAGTGCATGTAAACAAAAACATATTTGTCAATATAGAACCTAACAATGATGTTAATGGATTTAAAAATATTGATACAGTAAAAGCACCCTCATTTTATTATGTGCCAAACCGTTACAAATTAAATTTCAAGGTATTAGAACAAAATATGTTTTTAACACCTGGCAATGTGTTTAAGCAGCAAGCATTAACAGCTACATACAATCGTCTCGGAGATTTATCGGTATTTCGTTACATAAATATCACCCCAAAAACTTATGTGCAAAATGATACCCAATACATAGATTATTATTTGAGGTTATCTCCAAACATAAAATATGATTACATCATAGAGCCACAGGCAATTTATAGCGATCAAAACAATACATTTACCAACCAATCAACTACAGGTAACTATGGTATTGCAGGTATTTTACAGTTTAATAACCGCAATACATTTAGAAATGCCGAATTACTTAAACTTACCTATCGTTCTTCTTTCGAAGCACAGGGCAAAGTTAACGGCTCGCGTTGGTTTAATGCCACTGAGCAAAGTTTAACTGCTAGTTTAACGTTTCCTCGATTGTTGTTGTTTCCTAAACTAGATAAGAACTATCGGTTTGTTAATACACGGTCAATATTAACCACATCTGGTATTTACGAGTTAAATACCAACTTTGAAAGACGTGTATTTACTACGGGTATTATTTATCAATTAAATAAAAAGTTCATTACCTTTAATATTACTCCTTTTGAGGTAAGTTACACCCGAAATGCTGTTAACTCAGATACATTACAATCCTTAATTAACAAGGACATTTATCTGTTTAGCATGTTTAGTAATAACCTAATTTTAGGAGGGCGATTTGGATTTACCTATTCTGATAAAGCTAAAAACAGCAGCAATCACCATGTATTTTTACGTTGGGATGTTATAGAAATTAGCGGCAACACAGCAAGTGCACTTAACAAAATACTCGATAGGCCTTTTAACGAAACCAACACATACAATATTTTTGGAGTTAATTATTCGCAATTCGCTAAAACTGCATTAGATTTTAGGTACAATACCAAGCATGATGAAAATAATACAACTGTATTTAGGATTTTTGCTGGCGTGGGCATACCCTATGGGAATTCTCCTAAATTCTTACCGTTTGAAAGGCGTTTTTGGGTTGGTGGTGCAAATAGTTTAAGGGCTTGGTTGCCCAGGTCTCTTGGTCCTGGCGGGTATTATGAAGTTGGCCAAATTGATTATAGTGGGGATGTTAAACTTGAGTTTAATGCAGAGTATAGGTTTAATATGTATAACCGTTGGCTTGAAGGTGCTGTATTTGTTGATGCTGGTAATGTTTGGATGGCGAAGAAGGATGATAAAAGGCCATTGGCTAACTTCGAATTTAACCGTTTTGCTAATGAGTTGGGTATTGGAACTGGTTTTGGAACCCGTTTAAATTTTGATGTTATACTTATTCGTTTAGATTTTGCTATTCCTTTACATGACCCAAGTTATAACGTTGGAAGCAGATGGGTAATCAATAATTTTGATCACGATTGGTTGTTCAACAACATTAACTTCAACTTTGGTATAGGTTATCCATTTTAATTCAGTCATAAAAAAAAGCGGCAATTACTAATTGGCCGCTTTCTGTTTTAATTTTATTTACTAATTAATGGCTATATGATCTGCCGTTCATTAAAAAATACTCCATTAAAATATTTTGCCCTTTGGTAATTTCAACTGCGTAAAGTTTTCCATTACTGCTCAATTCAATCATTGCTTTGGTAATACCATACTCAGGATAAGTGGTTTTTAATTGGTTTACAACCAAAACAGGTAATTCATTGGCATCAATAATCGTGAATGTTCTAATCCATTTTCCATCGGCACTGTATTGCGACTCGTAAGTACGGTTGTTGTCAATATACTTTACTTTAAAAATAGTGATGGTTTCTTTTTCCCAAAGTGTATCCTTGGTTCCTAAAGAGTTTTGGCTTAGGTATGATTTAATTACCGGCTCTGGAACCGCACTTTTTTTAATGGGTTGACTAGTGTTGTTTTGAGCAATGGCAGCAAAACCCAATATCGATAGGATAGTGCTAAATAATATTTTTTTCATGAGTTGTAGTTGTTACGTGCAATATAACCAACAAAATGTATTTTGCAATACATGGCATAGTGATTGAACTAAGGAATAGCCCTTAATTACATTACCAATAAAAAAACAGCAGAATGGATATGAATAATGATATAAACTTCATGTTATCAGGAGTTATGAACGATGATGGCGACAATCCAGAGTACATTTCTTTACTGTCTCAAGAAGAGGAAGAAGAGATGAATAAGGAAATTTTGCCCGAAACGCTGCCAATTTTGCCGCTACGCAATACAGTGCTTTTTCCGGGCGTAGTTATACCCATTACTGTTGGAAGAGACAAATCCATTAACTTAATTAAGGATGCCTATAAGGGCACTAAAATGGTTGGTGTTGTTTCTCAAACCAATGCAGATATTGAAGACCCAGACTTTAACGACTTACATAAAGTTGGAACGGTAGCCCAAATTATAAAAATGTTGCGTATGCCTGATGGCAGTACCACTGTTATTATTCAAGGAAAGAAACGTTTCCGCTTATTGGAGTGCAAGCAAACTGAGCCTTATTTTGTGGCAAAAATAGCTTCGTTTGATGAGGCTAAAATGGAAGTGAGTGAAAACGCAACAGCTCTAATATCTTCTGTTAAAGACTTAGCTAACCAAATCATTAACCTATCTCCGCATATACCAACAGAAGCCAGTATTGCTCTTAAAAATATTGATAGCCCCAGCTTTTTGTTAAACTTTATATCATCAAACTTAAATGTTGATTTAACAGCTAAACAACAATTATTGGAGTTGGATGACATCAATGCGCGTGGAAATAAAATACTTGAACATTTGAGTAAAGAAATTCAAATGTTACAACTAAAAAATCAAATTCAAACTAAGGTAAAAGGCGATTTAGATAAACAACAACGAGATTACTTTTTACAACAACAAATAAAAGCACTGCAAGAAGAGTTGGGTGGCGATTCGCCCGAACGTGATATAGATGGTTTTTTAAAATTAGGTGAAGAGAAAAAGTGGAGTAAAGAGGTTTTTGAATCGTTTAAAAAAGAAGTAGAACGCCTTCGTAGAATGAACCCAATGGCTCCTGATTATGGTTTGCAACATAGCTATTTACAGTTATTACTCGATTTGCCTTGGAGCGATTTTACCACAGATAGTTTTGATTTAAAAAATGCCAAAAAGATTTTAGATGAAGATCATTTTGGTTTGGATAAAGTAAAGGAGCGTATTCTCGAATACTTGGCAGTTATTAAACTTAAAGGCGATATGAAAAGTCCTATACTTTGCCTTTATGGCCCTCCAGGTGTAGGTAAAACCAGTTTGGGTAAAAGTATAGCCAAGGCTTTAGGTCGTAAATATGCGCGTATAGCATTGGGTGGCTTGCACGATGAAAGTGAAATTCGTGGTCACCGCAGAACTTATATTGGTGCCATGCCAGGACGCATCATCCAAAATCTTAAAAAAGTAAAAAGCAGTAATCCTGTTTTTGTACTTGATGAAATTGACAAAATAAGCAGTGATTTTCGTGGAGATCCTTCAAGTGCTTTGTTAGAGGTACTTGATCCTGAACAAAATAATACCTTCCATGATAACTTTGTAGAAATAGAATACGATTTAAGTAATGTATTGTTTATAGCTACTGCAAACTCTTTGGATACCATTCAACCTGCTTTGTTAGACAGGATGGAAATTATTGAGATAAATGGTTACACATTAGAAGAAAAAGTTCAAATAGCTAATAAATACCTATTGCCTAAACAACTAGAAAATCATGGATTAAAGGCCAAAGATTTAAAGGTTGATAGTAAATCGATTGAGAAAATCATTGACCAATACACCCGCGAAAGTGGCGTAAGGGGACTTGATAAGCAAATAGCTCAATTGGCTAGATATGCTGCAAAAGAAAAGGTAATGAACAATGCCAAACAACTATCTGTATCTATAGATAATGTAAGTAAGATTTTAGGCGTTGAAAAAGTAGATAAAGAAACCTATGCAGACAACTCGCATGCTGGTGTGGTTACTGGTTTGGCTTGGACATCAGTTGGAGGAGAAATTTTATTTATTGAAAGCAGTTTAACTCAGGGTACTGGTAAACTTACCTTAACGGGTAAGTTGGGTGATGTGATGAAAGAATCAGCTATAACAGCATTAACATACCTAAAAGCACATGCCCAAGACTTTAAAATAGATGTTCGTTTGTTTGATAAATATGATGTTCATATACACGTGCCAGCAGGAGCTGTTCCTAAAGATGGTCCTTCCGCAGGTGTTACCATCCTTACATCATTAACCAGTTTATTTACCCAACGCAAAGTAAAATCTCAATTGGCCATGACAGGTGAAATAACTTTACGTGGCAGGGTTTTACCAATTGGTGGAGTTAAAGAAAAGATTTTAGCGGCTAAACGTGCAGGTATAACTGATATTCTATTGCCAGAATCAAACAGAAAAGACGTGGAAGACATTGCTAAAATTTACACCAAAGGACTTAAGTTTAAGTACGTAAGCGATATGATGGATGTAGTTAAATATAGCCTTACTAAAGATAAAGTAGCAAAGCCTATTGAATTTGTATATAATTAAATTTAAATAAAAGTTTACAATAAAATCTCCTGTTAACATATAGTTTAGCAGGAGATTTTTAATTTACACGCAATTGGATTTAGACAAAAAAAAACACCTCGTATGCACGAGGTGTTTTTTTATAATAAGGTTGTTACTAATTAATCTTGAACCAACTTTGGTACATTAATTTGTACCAAATAGAAGGCACCAAATAATGCTGAGCTGTAAAATAAATCCGCAGCTGCTGATGGTGTAAAGAAAGGAATAGCTGCAACGTAACATGTAACCAAACCACTAAAGTTGGTAGTGTAAAGCGCAGGAGTAGTATAAAAACCGCTCATCCAAACCATAAAGTTTGTGACAACAAAGAATAATACCGAGGCAGCAACAGAAGATGCACCTATACGCATAACGCTTTTATCGTTACGCATGTTCATTCCTAATGCAGTTATTAAAGCAAACGATGCATAAACGGTAATGATTTGTTCAGGAAAGTCCCATCCTGCAAATCCCATTATGGCATCACTTAATATCATGGCTAAAATAGGAATAATAAAAGCCAACACACGGTTACTAATGTATGCACCTGCAAAAAGGGCAATGGCACCTAGAGGCGTAAAATTAGGAGCATGCGGTAATAATCGAGCAGCTACTGCTACTAAAATAAATGCGGTAATAATTAAAAGTTTTTTATTCATAAAAAGTAAGTTTAAAACAAAGTATTTTTTTTAACGGTGTTGCGAAAGTAATGCGCAGTATGAATAAAACAAAATACCATCATACAGATGTTGTACACAAAATAACCAACACAAGAAATAACCATTAAATTTATAAACCTTACCGCTAAAAAAATAAATTGGTGTGGTTTAATTAAAATAGTGAAATTGCACAGCAAAGCAACAATTGTTTTACAATGAAAAAATTACTACTTAGTGGTTTACTTGCCTTAGCGTTGGGCTTACAAGTAAAGGCACAAACGGGAACAGCAGCAGCTGTATCAAATCAACCTGTATTACTTGAAAAAGTAACAGCCAAACCGGGTGAACTTGTAATCGCTTACGAAAAATGGCGTTTACCTAACGGGTTAACATTATTTATACACGAAGATCACTCAGATCCTGTGGCCCATATAGAGGTTACATATCATGTGGGTTCTGCACGTGAAACTCCAGGTAAATCTGGGTTTGCTCACTTCTTTGAACACATGATGTTTCAAGGGTCTGATAACGTAGCAGATGAAGAGCATTTTAAAATAGTTCAAACTGCGGGAGGTAACATGAATGGTACAACCAATCACGATAGAACCAATTATTTCCAGTCGGTACCTAAAAATTATGTAGAAACTGCATTGTGGTTAGAAGCTGATCGTATGGGTTTTTTATTGAATGCAGTAACGCAGAAAAAATTTGAAACACAACGTGCAACAGTAAAAAATGAAAAAGATCAACGCATTACCAATGTTCCTTATGGTATGCGCGATGAAATTAAAAATACCATTTTATATCCGCCTAATCACCCATACTATTGGCCAACAATTGGTTTTGTTGAAGACTTAAATAGAGTAGGGGTAGACGATTTAAAGAATTTCTTTATGCGTTGGTACGGACCAAACAATGCAAGCATTGTTGTTGCTGGTGATGTTACTTCTGCTGAAGTAATTAAGTTAGCTGAAAAGTATTTTGGTTCAATTCCACGTGGCCCGGAAGTGCGCAAACAACGTGTTGATCCTGTGCGTTTGGCTGATAATGTGTATGCTAATTATGGCGATAAAGTATACTTGCCAATGCTACAATTTACTTATCCAACAGTACCTGCCTATCATGCTGATGAAGCTGCGTTAGATATACTAGGTAGTATTTTAGGTGGTGGTAACAATTCTATTTTTTACAAAAACTTTGTTAAAACTGAAAAAGCACTTCAAGCTGCAACTTTTCATGGCGTTGGTTATGGAAATGAGTTAGCTGGTGAGTTTAATATTATTGTGGTTAGTTTCCCTGATGGTGAAACAGATATTGAAGCCTTGGTAAGAAAAACCCTTGACGAGTTTGATGCTGCTGGAATTGATGATGAAGCGCTAATTCGTGCAAAAGCAGGTATTGAGACCCAAGTAATGCAAAGTATGCAGAGTGTTGCCGGTAAAGCAAGTATGATTAGCCAGATGTACTATACACTTGGTGATAAAAAATGGAATGTAAATGATGAGTTAGTTCGCTACCAAAAAGTTACTAAAGAAGACGTGATGCGTGTTTACCGTCAATACGTTAAAGGTAAATTTGCAGCTATAGTAAATATATTCCCTAAAAATGCCAACGCAGCAAGTAATAAAGAAGAGACAAAACCTGTTGAAACTTCTGGTCAGGCTGTTAAAGGCGAGTTAGAATATAAAGGATTAAGCTATAAAAAACCTGTAGATAATTTTGATCGCAGCAAACGTCCTGAGATTGGCACTGCGCCATCACCAATAGTTCCTGCTATTTATGAAGATAAATTTGCCAACGGAATTAAAGTATTGGGTACCGAAACAAGCGAGTTACCAATTGTATCTTTATACTTTAGTATTAAAGGTGGTAACATAGCAATGAACGACCAATCAAAAACTGGTTTAGCTGCTATAACTGCCGAAATGATGGATCAAGCTTCACAAAACTACACAGCAGAGCAATTTGAAGCAGAATTGCAAAAAATAGGTAGTACCATACGATTTAATGCAGGCGATGAAAATACCTATATATCTGTTACCTCACAAACAAAAAATCTAGATAAAACTTTGGCTTTATTGGAAGAAAAACTACTTCGTCCTAAATTTACACCAGAGGATTTTAAAAGGATTCAGAAGTCAACAGCACAAAGTATAAATTCTGCTAAATTTGATGCAGGAGATTTAGCAGAGAAAGCATACGCAAAGCTAATCTACGGTCAAAAATCAATTATGGCCGAACCAACTGAAGGTACATTTAAAACCATAAAATCATTTACGGTAAAAGATGTACAAGCATATTACGATAAGTTTTATACTCCTGAATTAACCAACTTAATTATAGTAGGTGATATTAAACAAACCGAGATCATGCCTAAGTTACAGTTCCTAAATAAATGGAGCAAGAAAAATACCGTATTGCCTAATGTTACTCTAAGTGCACCTGTTGTAGAAAAGACCCAAATTTATTTGGTTGATAAATACAAGTCGTCACAAAGTGAAATACGTGTTGGTTACTTAGCATTACCATACGATTTTAATGGCAAATACTTTAAAGCCCGTGTTATGAATTTTCCGTTAAGTGGTAACTTTAATAGCCGCATTAACCAAAACATTCGTGAAGATAAAGGCTTTACTTACGGCATTTATGGTAGTTTCTCTGGCAGCGATGTAGCAGGTCCGTTTACCATTGGTTGTGGTGTTCGCGGAACAGCAACGGATAGCGCTATAAAAGAAATTTTCTACGAGTTAAACAAATACCGTTCAAGTGGAATTACGGATGAGGAATTAGATTTTGCTAAAAAATCACTTCGTTCGGGTGATGCATTACGTTATGAAACGCCATTTCAAAAAGCCAGTTTCTTAAGTATTATAGCAGAACGTAACTTACCTAAAGATTACATCGATCAACAAAACAATTTGTTATCTACTTTAACCAAAGAAGAAATAAATAAGTTAGCAAACGAATTATTACCAACCGACAA
>CALPIR020000076.1 GCA_943323675.2 Chitinophaga pinensis
AAGGTACAAAATATTTAATTACTTAAGCTTGTACACAAAAATATTATTCTGATGATCGCCACCAATTAGATAATTGCCTCTGTCCATCATAAGATTAGCGGTATTAAAAGGTGTATAGCCTTTTATCGGGAAGTCAATGTATAATTCCCCCTTCATGTTGTACCAATAATATTCTGATTGTTGTTTTTGGAAGTTTGCAAGCATTACTTTTCCAACAGCATCTAATGTAAAATAGTTGAATTGAGGAATGCTATCTGTGTATGTTTTGTTTGCTATTTTTTTCAAATCTTGGCCATACAATGCCCACGAATTTTGGGTTTGAGTTAAGAAAAACGTATTGTTTGTTACTTGGTCATTTTGTACAACCACTTTTATAAATGGTTCAAATTGTCCTATATACTTGGGTTCTCCAATTTGTTTATATATGGAGTCAAATGTTATTTGAGTTATTAAACCAGTACTGTCGAACATATTAAAGTTTAATGTTAAACTATCGATATTGGAAACATATTCGAATAAATTAGCCGTATTCATATGGCTGAGTTTTACTGACTTTCCTTTGTTATCAAATAGGCATAATTGGCCCTTAATATTTGTAGTATAAATAAATCGTTTCAATCCTTTTTTTATTAGGCCAATAGGTGCGTTGGCTTTGCTTTCTATCACTTTAGGCATCCAACCTTGTAAGGGCTTTCCATTCAGCGCATATCCAACAATTCTGTTGTTTTCTAAAGCAACAAAAAACTGAAGTGTACTGTCATCATAAAAATCTGCTATGGTAAAAGGTAATAATGCCTTACCAGGGTATCGAATAGGGTAATTGTATAAACTTACACCTTTAGCATCAATCAAATTGGCTTGTTTCTCCGTACTAAACAAATAGCAAGATGTACCATTTTTTTGTGGATCGATAACGTGAAAATTCCCCACTAGTTTGCCATTAAGTTTACTACGCCAAATTAAGTTACCATTGGTACTAATGCAGTATAAAGTATTGTTGATGTCCTGCACAAAAATTATATTCTGTTTTAATTCGCTATTGTAAACAACCTGAGGTGCAATATCAAAAATAGTATCTAATTTACTTGCCCATAACAATTGTGTTTCGTTGGTATTAATGTTATTATACTTGTATGATACCTGGGTATAAAATGCTTTATTGTTGGTGTTAGAAAATTGGATAGAAAAGAATTCAAACTTTTTAAAGTCGTATTGAAATGTATTGAGTGTGCTGAAGAAAGAATCATTAACAAAGTTGGTAGGCAGTAAAAAGTTGCGTGTAGGACTGATAAAAATACTTACATTATTATTAACAGCAAGGTCTTCCTGGTATGTTTTAAACTTTTCATCATTGGCCAATGTGTTACCCGATTTGTATTGGTCTATAATATGTTTGAGTGTATTTACATCGTTTGCAAAAACAAAAATATCATCCAACTGAACATAATAAGGAGAGTAAATATGTTCCATAATTTCTCCGTAATACAGTTTTAAGAAGTTACCTAATTTTATGCGTTCAATTTCCAAACCTTGATGATAATAAGTAACAGAATCAATTTCTCCTTTTCTGTTCATTGCTTGAATGATACCTTTTAATGCGGTAGACATTCCTGCGGGGTCTTTAAAGCGAATAAATGCATTAAGGTTATTATGGAAATCACTCCCAGCAGGCTCTGTCATAACTAATGACGCTTCACCATCAATGTAGTTTAATATGTTTTGGGTGATGTCTATGTTATAACGGTTTTCAATACTGTCTGAGAAACCTACATACAAATCACCTTTTTTATTCACTTGCAAATATTCATTCAATTCCGAATTAAATTTCATGTAATCGCTAAACCCCATCTGAAACGCCAAAGCCGTATTTTTAGGCATATATTTATGTAGTTGTAATTGTTTTGGGGTTTGATTTTTAAACAAATCCAAGAATTGAAAAACGGAATCATCAGTAAATGTGACTCCCGATAATTTATACATATCATCATTCAGTTCAACATCTAACATACTCCAATTTGCAAATCCCTTTATGTATGAAAGTATGTTATAATACTCTGATTTGGTAAATAGGTTGCCTAATAAATGGATTTTTTGATAGTTAATAAAAAGGTTTAAATCCGCGCTTGTTTCAGCCATTAAATAGGCTTGTGTAAGTCCTTTGGTGGGGTTAGGTAAATTGTATTTTAGCTTACGTATACTTTCTTCAACCAATGATGCATCTGCTGCACAAAGTAATAATTGGTCGCGATATGAAATGGTAAATAGAGTATTTCCCTGCGCATCAGTAAAATCATAAATAGGCGTTTTATCAAAACTTCTTAGTATGGCTTTCGCGTTTATTTTTTTAGAAAGGTAATCAGTTATATCAGAAAGTTCAATTGGTTTACCTGTTTCTACGATGGCTAATAATCCTAGATTATTGCTGTTGTTGTGTAACGAAAATGCAGTGGTGTTCTCTTCAAATATTTCTTTAAATTCCTCGTCACCATTAATTATATTAAAGGTTTCTTCTAGTTGTTTATTTAGCTTAGACACACTCGGATTTGCTTTTAAATCAGCCCAAAGTGATGATTTACCTAGTAAAGACCATGATTTATTAATATCTTTAGATTGTAAAATAATGAACGCATCACCAGGCACTGCTTCTATAGCTGGTCTATTTTTTATTTTAATATTGTTCAAATAAAAATATATTGCGATGCCTGAGAACAATGCAATGGTTGCTATTATGCCTATTAATAAAGATCTATTCATTTTGAGTAGTGGTCGTTTATCAAATTTAGTGGGTTTGATAGCTTGTTAGCATTAGTTTTTACACAGGTTTATTGTTAAACATATGACAAACTCTACACTTCAAAAACAACTTTTTCAGATAGGAGCAGCCTTTGCAGGACTAGCTGTTGTTGCAGGAGCATTTGGCTCACATGCTATCAAGGAAGAGCTTGATTCTGCTAATTATGATATTTTTCAAACAGCGGTAACATATCAATTTTACCATGCATTTGCCTTGTTTGCAATTGGGTTAGGCATGCGAAGGATTAAAGAAAATGTAGCTAAAGTAGCTTTAACGCTTTTTGTGTTAGGGATTATATTTTTTAGTGGAAGTTTGTATTTGTTATCAACAAGTACAATTTGGGCTAGTGGGCGTTTAGATTGGTTTGGTATGATTGCTCCAGTGGGTGGAGCAAGTTTTGTTGCTGGCTGGGTATACCTCGCATTAAAGGGCTACAAACCAAGTGAAAGTTCTAATTCTGCAAAGAAAGTTCATGAAATGCAAAGAAGAAAATCACCAACATTCGAAGACAAATAAATGTATTTATTTTAAAGAATCTTTTTTAACGAATACGAAAACGTCTTCATCTTCTTTTTTCATCAAATATTTTTCTCGTGCAAATTTTTCCAGATTCTCATCGCTAGTAAAAAGTTCATCGCGTTGTTCTTTTGCGTCTTCTATTTGTTGCTGGTAAAACTTATGTTCTGCTTTTACCTTATTGTACTGTTTTCGCAGTTTATACTGGTCTATCACATTATTTCTATCTGAAAAAAACAGCAAAGCCACAAATGCTATTGTGGCAATAATGTATTTGTTGGTAATTAACTTGGCCCAGTTAAACTTCATAACTTCAAAAGTAAATAATTTTAGGTTTGATGTTTTTAAATGATGTAAACATAAAGACTTAATGTGACTAACATTATTTACATCAACACAAAAAAAACGCCCCGAGGCTTATTTGCTGCGGGGCGTTAGTAGCTATTTATTAGGGTTATTTAATAAACTTGAAGTCTTTACCAGGGTAATATGCATTTTTACCTAACTCTTCTTCAATTCGTAGCAACTGGTTGTATTTTGCAATTCTATCTGTACGGCTCGCTGATCCTGTTTTAATCTGTCCACTGTTTAATGCCACAGCCAAATCAGCAATGGTAGTATCTTCTGTTTCGCCACTGCGGTGACTCATAATGTTTGTATACGCATGGCGGGTTGCTAAGTTTACCGCATCTATGGTTTCACTTAACGTTCCAATTTGATTTACTTTAACTAAAATAGAGTTGGCAACACCTTTATCTATACCTTTTTGTAAGCGTTTGCTGTTGGTTACAAACAAATCGTCACCTACTAATTGAACTTTATCGCCAATTGTTTTAGTTAGTTCAGCCCAACCTTTCCAATCATCTTCGGCCATGCCGTCTTCAACAGAAATAATTGGGTATTTGTCGGTCCATTCTTTCCAATAGGCAACCATTGCCGAAGAATCCATTTCGCGCCCGTCCGATTTTTTAAACGTATATAACCCTGTTTTTTCGTTGTAAAACTCTGTTGTAGCAGCATCCATAGCAATATAAATATCTTTGCCTGGCTTATATCCAGCTTCTTCAATTGCTTTTAATACCGTTTCAATCGCTTCTTCGTTTGATGGAATATTTGGGGCAAAGCCGCCTTCATCTCCCACATTTGTGCTGTATCCTTTTTTCTTCAATACATTTTTTAAGTGATGAAAAACTTCTGTACCCATGCGCAATGCATCGCTAAAGCTATCTGCTTTAACTGGCATAATCATAAACTCTTGAAAATCTATTGAGTTATCTGCATGTGAACCACCGTTTAAAATATTCATTAACGGAATAGGTAATGTATTTGCATTAACACCACCTACGTAACGGTATAATGGCATATTGGCTTCAACAGCTGCAGCCTTGGCACAAGCTAAAGAAACAGCTAAAATAGCGTTAGCTCCTAACTCAGCCTTATTGTCGGTTCCGTCTAATTTAAGCATTAAACGATCAATTTCGTTTTGCTCAAATACATCAACACCCATTAATTTATCGGCAATTATTTTATTTACGTTGTTAACGGCTTTTAAAACACCTTTACCCATAAACACTTTTTTATCACCATCGCGTAGTTCTACCGCTTCGTGCGCTCCTGTGCTTGCACCGCTAGGAACTGATGCACGTCCCATTGCACCTTCTTCTGTTATTACTTCAACCTCAACAGTAGGGTTACCACGAGAGTCTAAAATTTGTCTGGCATGAATATCAATTATTGAACTCATATGTATATTTTTTTAGTTATTGTATGTAATTATGGGTTGGATTAGTTCATTAATTTGATAAAATCATCAAATAAATACCTGCTATCATGAGGACCGGGAGCGGCCTCTGGGTGATATTGAACTGAGAATGCTTTTTTATCTTTTAAGCGAATACCTTCAACTGTGTTATCGTTTAGGTTAATGTGGGTTATTTCTACGTTTGGTGTTTTTTCTACATCTTCAGCCCTTACACTAAAACCGTGGTTTTGTGAGGTTACTTCACACAAACCGGTAATTAGGTTTTTTACAGGATGATTCATCCCTCTATGACCATTGTGCATTTTAAAAGTAGAAATACCATTTGCTTCAGCCAAAATTTGATGACCTAAACAAATACCAAAAGTAGGAATATTATTGTCCAAGATGGTTTTAACTGTATCTACCGCATAAGTCATGGTAGCAGGATCACCGGGGCCATTACTAAGCATTATACCATCAGGTTTAAATTTCATTATCTCTTCAAAGTTGGTTTTGCCGTTAAATACAGCTAAGTAACAATCTCTTTCAACCAAACAACGTAAAATATTTTTCTTAATACCAAAGTCTAATACTGCTACACGCTTAGAAGATTCGGGATTACCCAAGTAGTAGGTTTGTTGTGTTGAGACTTTTGATGAAAGCTCTAAACCTTCCATTGAAGGAACATTATTTAATTCATTCAAGAGTTCTTCAACCGTTTTGTCTTCGGCAGATATGATGGCATTCATTGCACCTTTACTGCGCACGTGCATGACCACCTCGCGGGTGTCTATATCAGTTATTCCTACAACATTATTTAAAGTGAAATAATCTTGCACACTCATACCGGCCATTTTACGAGAATAAGGCACGTTAAATTGTTTACACACCAAGCCGGCAATTTTAATATCATCAGATTCTACCTCTTCGGCATGAATACCGTAGTTGCCAATATGTACATTGGTTTGCAATAATATTTGGCCAAAGTAAGATGGATCTGTGAACACTTCTTGGTAACCGGTCATTCCTGTATTAAAACAAATTTCACCGGTGGTGGTACCTATTTTACCTATCGAGGTGCCTTTGAATACTGTGCCGTCTGCTAAAACTAAAACAGCTGGGAATTTATTGATGGATTTATTCAAGGTAGTTTAGATTTTGGCAAAGATAATTAAAGGAATAAAAATGGCTAATTTAATTTGAATTTGGACAATTCAATTTAAATAAAAAAGCCGCATCAATAATGACACGGCTATTTTAATTTTTTTTATGCTTGTGCAGTAGGTCCACCAAAATTCATTGGAAATGGGGGAGAGTCATGCAAATCAATAGTGCCATTTTGCTCTTCGTATTTTAAAATATTATCACCCAAAGCCAATAAAAGTCTTTTGGCATGTTGAGGGGTAAGCACGATTCTTGATTTAACTTTAGCTTTTGGTACACCTGGCATTACACGTATAAAATCAACCACAAACTCGGCATTACTATGGGTTATAATGGCTAAGTTACTATATGTGCCTTCGGCCATTTCTTCGCTTAACTCTATGTTTAATTGGGTTTCGTTATTTGTGGGTTCCATTTTTTTGATGTTGTTAAATTGATTTAGAATTATTCAAAAATAAAAAAGGCAGTGAGAAATTCATCACTGCCTTTGTAAATAATATTTACTAACGTAATTAGCTTTTAGAAGCCATTAGCATTTCGTATTCTTCTTTAGAACCTACAACTAATTTTTCGTATTCACGCAACCCTGTACCTGCTGGTATTAAGTGACCTACAATGATATTCTCTTTCAAGCCTAACATGTGATCCACCTTGCCAGATATAGCAGCTTCGTTTAATACTTTAGTTGTTTCCTGGAACGATGCAGCACTTAAGAAACTATGTGTACCTAATGATGCACGCGTAATACCTTGAATAATTTGGGCACCTGTTGCAGGTTGTGCATCACGGGCTTCTACTATGCTTAAGGCCTTACGTTTTAACATTGAATTCTCATCGCGTAATTTACGTACGCTTACAATTTGTCCTGGTTTTAATGATGATGAATCACCTGATTCAACCACAACTTTCTTGTCAAAAATCCAATCATTAGTTTCTTTAAATGTCCAACGATCAATGTTTTCTCCTTCAAGGAATAAAGTATCACCGGCATCAATTACTTCCACTTTTTGCATCATTTGACGCACAATGGTTTCAATGTGTTTATCGTTGATTTTTACACCTTGTAAGCGGTAAACCTCTTGGATACCGTTTAGGATATAACGTTGTACGGCTAAAGGTCCTTCAATACGTAAAATATCTTGCGGGCTGATTGCACCATCAGATAGAGGAGAACCTGCTTTCACGAAATCGTTTTCCTGCACTAAAATGTGCTTAGAAAGTGATACCATGTATTTCTTTTGTTCGCCATCTTTCGATGTAATCATAACCTCACGATTACCACGTTTAATACCACCAAAGCTTACTACACCATCAATTTCGGTAACTACCGCTGGATTTGATGGGTTACGTGCTTCGAATAATTCGGTAACACGTGGTAAACCTCCTGTAATATCGCGTGTTTTACCAACAACACGAGGTATTTTAACTAATATTTGTCCAGCAATTACTGTTGTACCTTGTTCCACTACAATGTGAGCTCCTGCTGGAATATTGTATTCCTTAGTGTTTTCACCTTTTTTATCGCTAACGATAATCGATGGAATTTTGGTTTTGTCTTTCGACTCGATAATTACTTTTTCTTTGTGACCTGTTTGCTCATCGCTTTCTTCCTTAAAGGTAACGTTCTCGATAATATTTTCGAACTTAACCTTACCAGCAGATTCTGTGATGATAACCGCATTGTATGGATCCCAAGTGTAAAGACGTTCGCCTTTTTCTAGTTTTTGGCCATTTTTAACAAAAAGGTGTGCACCATAAGGAATATTAACTGTGATGATAGTAACACGAGTCTTTTCATCCAAAATACGAACTTCACCCTGACGACCAATAACTACCTCTGCAGGACCGTCTTCAGTGTTCATTGGTGTAGTTCTAATTTCTTCGAACTCCAATATACCACCAAATTTGGCATTCATTTGACTTTCTGTAGCAATGTTAGATGCAGTACCACCCACGTGGAATGTACGTAACGTTAACTGTGTTCCTGGTTCACCAATTGATTGCGCTGCAATAACACCTACAGCATCTCCACGTTGTGCCATACGAGATGTAGCCAAGTTACGGCCATAACATTTCGCACAAACACCATATTTTGATTGGCAGGTTAATACAGAGCGTATTTCAACTTGTTCAACAGGAGAAGCCTCTATTTTGGTTCCGATTTCTTCCGTAATCTCATCACCACTAATGCAGTATACTTCATTAGTTAATGGATCGATTACATCATGTAAACTGGTACGACCTAATATACGTTCGTATAAAGTTTCTACAACCTCTTCATTATCTTTTAAAGCACTCATTACAATACCACGAAGGGTACCGCAATCTGGCTCATTAACTACTACATCTTGAGAAACGTCATGTAACCTACGTGTTAAGTAACCCGCATCCGCTGTTTTTAACGCAGTATCCGCCAAACCTTTACGAGCACCGTGGGTAGAAATAAAGTATTCAATTACCGATAAACCCTCTTTAAAATTAGATAAAATTGGATTCTCGATAATCTCACCCGTTCCACCACTTAAGTTTTTCTGTGGTTTTGCCATCAATCCCCTCATACCGCCTAACTGACGAATTTGCTCTTTACTACCACGTGCTCCAGAATCCAACATCATATAAATGGGGTTGAATCCTTGACGGTCGTCTTTCAACTGTTTTAAAACAGTATCTGCCAAACGCGAGTTAATACGGGTCCAGATATCAATTACCTGGTTGTAACGCTCATTGTTTGTAATAAAACCATTGTTGTAGTTATTCCAAATTTCATCAACCTCATCCATAGCTTGTTGAACGAATTCTCCCTTTTCTTTCGGAATCATTACGTATTTCAAGTTAAATGAAAGTCCACCTTTAAAGGCATAATGGTAACCTAGTTCTTTGATATCATCTAAGAATTTAGCCGCCACATCCATACCACACTCTTTAATAATGCTACCAATAATGTCACGTAAGTTTTTCTTTGTTAACAGTTCGTTGATGTAACCATATTCTGTTGGCACCACGTTGTTAAATAAAATACGACCCATGGTTGTTTCAGTAAGTTTGTATGTTAACCCACCGTCTTCTTTAACCATTACACGACATTTTACGTTGGCATGCAAATCAACACGCTTTTCGTTAAATGCAATCATTGCTTCTTCAGCGCTATAAAACGCTAAATCTTCACCTTTAACAGGGTTTTCTTCAATAGATTTACGGCCTTTAGTAATGTAATAAAGACCCAAAACCATATCTTGTGAAGGCACCGCAATAGGAGCACCGTTAGCAGGGTTAAGGATATTGTGTGATGCAAGCATTAATACTTGCGCTTCCAAAATTGCTGCGTTACCTAGGGGAACGTGAACAGCCATCTGGTCACCGTCAAAATCCGCATTAAAACCTGTACAAACTAAGGGGTGAAGTTGAATTGCTTTTCCCTCAACCAATTTAGGTTGGAATGATTGGATACCCAATCTGTGTAGGGTAGGAGCACGATTTAATAATACTGGATGACCTTTTAAGATGTTCTCTAAAATATCCCAGATTACTGCTTCTTTTCTATCAACTAATTTTTTTGCAGATTTAACTGTTTTAACAATACCACGCTCAAGTAATTTACGTATGATAAATGGTTTGAATAACTCTGCTGCCATGTTCTTAGGAATACCACACTCATGTAATTTTAAGTTTGGTCCTACCACAATTACAGAACGGCCAGAATAATCAACACGTTTACCTAGTAAATTTTGACGGAAACGACCTTGTTTACCTTTTAGCATGTCGCTTAAAGATTTTAAAGGACGATTACCTTCTGTTTTTACAGCGCTTACACGTCTTGTATTATCAAATAATGAGTCAACCGCTTCTTGTAAC
>CALPIR020000077.1 GCA_943323675.2 Chitinophaga pinensis
CCTACTCAAAATGCGGTGAAAACGTATGTAGATAATAATATTACTACAGTGAATGCTACAACTACAGCGCTTCAAGCTACGGTAACTACCAATGCTTCAAACACCACAGCTGCTTTAGCCACCAAAGAAAATACAGCCAATAAATCAACTACAACCACTTTAGGAACTAGTGATGTTTTATTCCCTACACAAAATGCGGTAAAAACCTATGTAGATACCAATATTACCACAGTGAATGCAACAACTACAGCGCTTCAAGCTACGGTAACATCAAATTCAGCAGCAACCACAACTGCATTGGCGTTAAAAGCAGATGCTACAAGTTTAGCAACAGTTGCAATAAGTGGTAGTTATAATGATTTAACTAATAGGCCAACAGTACCAGCTGCATATAGTTTACCAACTGCAAGTTCATCATCACTAGGAGGGATTAAAGTAGGAAGTAATTTAAGTATTGATAGTAATGGTTTTTTAAGTGCTTCCGCTTCAGGTGTTCCATACACTGGAGCTTCGCAAGGTGTTGACTTGGGGGCGTTTGATTTGAAGGTAAATGGAATGACTGTTGGGCGTGGTCTTAATGGAAGTACAGATAGTAATGTGGGCATTGGTAAAGATGTACTTAGAAGTGTTACAAGTGGAAGTTACCTTACTGCAGTTGGGCATGAATCACTTAGCTCAAATTTAGGGGGTTATAACAATACAGCCATTGGTTCTGCCGCACTTAAAGCTAATACCGGCGGCTTGGCTAATACCGCCATTGGTAGTAATTCACTTTCAAATAACACCACTGCCAATTTTAACACTGCGGTTGGTAACCATGCACTTCGGTATAATACCACTGGAGGGAATAATACAGCGAATGGATCCAACGCACTTGAATTTAACACTGAGGGGAGAGATAACAGTGCATTTGGCTTTTCCGCACTTAAAAGTAATACTACAGGAAAGTACAATACAGCGACCGGATTTAATGCACTTTCAAATAATACAACAGGAGAACAAAATACAGCGACCGGATGGTATGCACTTTCGTCAAATACAACTGGAGGGAATAATACAGCGTTTGGTTGGGCCGCCCTTTATCCCAATACGACTGGAGCTAACAACACAGCAGTTGGAGAAGGCGCTCTTAAAAACAATAGCACAGGTGATGATAATTCTGCCTTCGGCGAAGGTACACTTGCTAATAACTCTACAGGGAAATACAATAGTGCATTTGGGCGTGAATCACTTCACTTCAACTCGACAGGTGAAAATAACACGGGGCTCGGCTGGCGTGCTGGAAAAGCAAATACAACTGGCAGCAACAATACCGCAATTGGAATGCAAGCTGATTTTGGAGCCAACAACTTAACCAACGCTACAGCTATAGGGTATCAAGCAAATGTCTCGGCTAGCAACAGCATTCAACTTGGTAATACCAGTGTAACTAATGTGAAAACCAGCGGTACAATAACAGCGGGTGTAGTTACTTATCCAAAAGTAGATGGAACTGCTGGTCAAGTATTAACTTCAAATGCAAACGGAATTCCAACATGGCAATCTGTTTCTAATGGTTTACCAACTGCAAGTGCATCAACACTAGGAGGGATTAAAGTTGGAACAGGCTTGAGTATTGATGGTAATGGTGTATTAAGTGGTGCCTCTTCATATAGTTTGCCAACTGCAAGTGCATCTGAATTAGGTGGAGTTAAAATTGGCACAGGTTTAACCATTACTAACGGTGTTATAAGTGCTTCAGGTTCTGGCGTTCCTTATACGGGAGCTACTCAAGGTGTTGACCTAGGGGCATTTGATTTGAAGGTAAATGGAATCACGGTAGGACGTGGTAATGGAAATTTAGCATCTAATACCGCAACGGGTAAAGATGCGCTAATAAATAATAATACCTTTGGCGCTAACAACACGGCAATCGGTAACCAAGCTCTTTACTCTAATACCTTTGGTAGTCTAAATACAGCTATCGGTTCCGGATCACTTAATTCTAACATTAATGGCATTCAGAATACTGCTGTAGGAATCCTTTCACTTGAAAAGAATGTAGGCGTATCATATAACACTGCCGTTGGTGCCGAAGCACTAAGAAATACTGTAGATGGAGAAAGCAATACAGCTACTGGTGCAAGTGCACTTAGAGCCAACATCAGTGGAGCGTATAATAGCGCATTTGGAAGAAACGCACTTGTTTCCAGTACAGCTTCCTACAATAATGCAGCGTTTGGTGCCGAAGCACTTAGTCAGAACCGAGCCAATGCTAATAGTGCATTTGGGGCCTATGCACTTCAAATAAATACAACTGGTTATGGCAATACGGCTATGGGGATAGGCGCGATGAAATTTCAGACGACAGGTAACGATAACGTTGCAATTGGAGTTAATGCAGGCTTGTTTGCCTCGAACCAAACTACTGGAAGCAACAATACCGCAGTTGGAGCTTTTGCCGAGTATGGGGCAGCCAACCTAACCAATGCAACAGTAATAGGTTCTGGTGCAACTGTTTCGACATCTAATACTATTCAGTTGGGAAATACAGCGGTAACAAATGTAAAAACTAGTGGCACAATAACAGCAGGTGCGGTTACTTATCCTAAAGTAGATGGAACTGCTGGTCAAGTATTAACTGCGAATGCAAACGGAATTCCAACATGGCAACCTATTGCCGCTGCAACGCTTGCTTCACCAACATTTACTGGTACTCCAAGCGCTCCAACGGCTTCTTCGGGAACAAATACAACTCAAATAGCCACCACACAATTTGTGACTGGCGCTATTGCAACGGCAACCTTTGGCGTGGCCAATGGGGGTACTGGGGCCACAACCCTAACGGGTTATGTAAAGGGATCAGGAACCTCAGCACTTACAGCAAGTGCTACCATTCCTGTTGGTGATTTGACAGGAACTTTACCCATTACAGCGGGTGGAACAGGTGCAATTACAAAATCAACCGCTTTTGATGCTCTTTCTCCAATGTCTGCTTCAGGAGATTTGATATATGGTGGTAATTCTGGAACGGGAACAAGATTAGCTAAAGGTGCTAATGGACATGTATTGACTTTGGCCGGTGGAATCCCTACCTGGTCAGCACCTACTGGTGGATCCTCGGTACATTATGTTGGTGAAGCTTATGGCGGCGGTATTGTATTCTTCGTTTGGGATAATGGGGCACATGGATTAATTGTTGCACTTAATGAAATAGGAAATAAAGGTCCAAGAGACTTTACAAGTACAACTGGTATGATTTGGGGACCGAATGTAACCTGTGGTGCCTTCAGAAGTGGTTATGGTGGTGGTGAAGGAAACACGAATGTAATGATTTCTAAAATCAGTAATACAGGTCAACAATGGTTTGTTTATGCACAGTCGGTTTTAAATATGTATAGTGCAATGGCCACCCAACAATATGATTCTACTTATGGAGATTGGTATTTACCATCTGCACAGGAACTACAATTAATAAGAGCAAATCAAAGTTTTCTTACGGGTTCAGGATACAACAATACCCACGTTTACTGGAGTTCTACTGAAACAAATGACTCTTACGCATACGGTTTAGCTTTAAATGGAACTACACCATGGTATACAAAAACGACACTAAACTGGATTTTACCTGTTAGAAAATTCTAAAATATGAAATATTACATGCCTAATTAAATGGAAGAACTATAAAAGCGGTTCTAAAAATCAACTTAGCATTAAAAATTTCATCAAAAACTTGGGCAAATTTATTATCACTAAATTTGATACACTATGTCCCATTTTTTAACATTTTCTTCGTTTTTAGACATTATATAACATAAAAAGGAACACAGTATTGTGTTCCTTTTTGTTCCTTTTTTTGAAATAATAATTGATTTTCAGAATAGTATTCCATTATTTTAGTAATATCACTAAATTTGATATATTAACAAAAAACCGATTAACCCTAAAGTTTTACAAAATCTAAAACCTCATTAATAGTTGCTATTTTAGAAAGTATAATTCCTTTACTATCTAAAATATACATTGTAGGCGTTCCTAGTACAGCATAGTTTTTAAAGTTAATGCCATTCATACCCTTTAAATCACAGTAGGCATCTGCCCACGGAAATTGGCTAGCGGATTTTTTATAAGTTTCTTGGACTGTATCGCCAGCTATAGAAATAATTTTGATCCCTTTTTGCACTATATCTTGATAATTAACTTTCAACCCTTCTATGGCCGTTTCGCAATGTCCACAATCTGATTGATAAAATAATAGCAAACTGTATTTTGAATGTAATTCGGAGGTTTTTAGAATAGTAGTTTTGCGATTAATTCCAAAAGGATTTGAAATTAACAAGTCGGGTGCTTTTTTACCATCAGATAGCTTGTGTGCCTCGATTATTTTTTGCAGTTTTCCTGTTGGGTTTTTTATTCGGTTGTCTTTGATGATAAAAGCTACTATTGTATCTTGGTCTTTGTTCCAAGAAAATTTTTCGGTTACAGAGATTGCTGCGTCTATAAAATCTTCATACACTTGCTGGTTTTTGATGCGTTTTAAATTGCTGGCTACATCAGCTCCAAAAGTTCCAAAATAAAGGCTTTCTTTCGTATACACTTCTATACAAGAGTTAATGATAGCAAACCACATCGAGCTGACGTATAGTGCATCTAAATCTATTTGTGTAAAGAAATTTTTGGCTATGGTTTTCGTCTCATTACTTTCCCATACGTTGGCTAGTTTTTCTTCTTGTGCCATTTTTAATTGCATATATTTTCCTGCAAACAAGGTTGACTGGTTGATGGTATCGGCTAGCCTTTGAAGTAGTTTTTCAACACGCTGTTTTTCGGTTTCTAGTTTATTTAAAAACGGCTCTTCTGTTTTGTATAGTTTACTCAACTCTTGGTTTAATCCTATTTGCTGTTTATATTGAGCTGCATTGTCAAACCAGCGGTTCAAACCATCGTTTTCTGGCGAATTAAGAATTTTAGTGTTTTGGGCATATACATATTCCATATCGCAAATGAGTGTGGGGTTTTCAGTGGGCGATAATACAAAATCATAACTCAAATAAGCCTTGCCTTTAATAGTAAGATTGACCAAGCCCGTTTGGGGTTGTTTGGTTTTGAAGGTTAGCGTGCCTATGCCGTTTTGGTCTAATGAAACAGTGCCAAGCGTGTCTTTTCTAACACCATGTACGGCTACAATAACCGCTTCTTTATTGTGGTGTTGGGATAGTTTTAAAGTAAGTTCTTGTGCCGAAAACTGATACGAAAGCAGCAGAAGTAATGGGTGAAATAGAAAATTAAAGTTCATTATTTTGATTTTATAAATGTTAAGATTTGATGTGAAATAGCCCTAATTATAAATTAAATTAGGTTTTTTTTAAATAGAGTTTTGAGTTTCAAATTAAAGGTTTTATGGTGCTTCATAATACCAATGTAAGAATTATCGCTGTCTCTAAATTTTGTAAAAGTTGCTATGTATACTGTCTTTTTTTCAAAATAGTTGGCGTATTCTAAAACCAATGCTTTTTTCTATCACATAAGTTTTGTCTTTTATTTCTTGATACAATTGAAATAATTCTTGCTCATAGTTAATCTTAAAACGCAATAGATTTTAGGTATTGCGTTTGTTTTTACTAGCTTCATTATAGGCCTCAAAAAAAATTCCCTCTTTGAAAAGAAATACTTTAAAAGGATTTTGTACTTGCTGTGTTATTTTTTCTAGTATAGTAGTTATAAGTATGTAATAATAACTATTTTTAAAAAGCTACGCTATCTTTTTAAAAGATAGCGTAGCTAAATAAAATTCGACCGCTGCGCGGAAATAGTCAAATAAACTGAATTATTCTGATATGCAACGCACTGAGAACCCGTTGGCGCGGGTGTTGATGGCGCCTGGGCCTACACCACCGTTATTGAAGTACAAGTAGTGTGAGCTAGTGATATTACTATTAGTCTTACTACTCCAGTAGCGGCCGAGCGTACCTTCGTTGCTGAGTGCTGCATTGCTATTGCTGCGTTCGCCAGCAGCAGGAAGATACAAATTTGCTCCCACAGTATAGCCGTTACCTGTCCAGGTCCACGTATTTCGGGTAGCAGTGCCTGGTGCACCACCTGATGTACCATCATTAAATAAACCAACCCATTGCGCTAGGGTGGGCACTCTAAACCCTGAAGGGCACGGATCGTTAGCTGTTTTTGAAGCATCGAGCCAAAGGGATCCATTTTGCGGACTGATCCAGTCATTCGGAAGAGAGGCAGTAGTTATAAATTTACTTGCCACAGGTGCAGCTACTGGCCCTGCTTGGGTTAAACTTGTTCTTTCTTCGTGACCATCGGTCTGGCGCCCCCATTGGTATAATGCTCCATTGTTTGCACCACCTTGGTAAGTAAGTGGGTCTTGGGTACCGGTAACACCTAAGTTGTAACACATAAATACTTTTGTAGTACCGCCTACATTAGCAGAACAATTAGGCGTTACAGTAGCTGAAACCACTGAAGCAACAGAATTACCCACTGGGTTGGTAGCTACAACAGTAAAAGTATAAGAAGTTCCATTGGTTAAACCTGTAACGGTTAATGGAGAGCTTGCACCAGTAGCAGTGAAACTTCCAGGAGTAGACGTTACGGTATAACCCGTAATAGCACTACCACCGTTAGAGGCTGATGCTGTAAAAGCAACACTTACTTGTCCAACGCCTGCCGAAGCCACTGGGCTGGTTGGAGCATTAGGTAAAGGAGCAGCACCAGCAGCGCCAGAAAAGTTAATCCAAGCAACACCGTTGTAAAGCTGCATTTCTCCAGAACCACAATTAGTACACCATACAATTAATCCGGAAGCGGGTGAAGCTATTGCTGTTTTTTCTGCATACGTCATTCGTGGAGGTAAAAACCCTTTAGTAGTTGAACTTACATCGAGCATAGCTGAAGCATTAGCAGTACTGCCATCAGTATTAATCCCTACCGATTGTGCCTTTGAAGCAAATGTGGTGAAAATTGCGAATAAAATAAATAGTTTTTTCATTGTTTAATTGTTTGATTTGTTTAATTGTTTTGGAATTAGGGTTGGTTTTAGAAAGCGATAGGCAAAATAAATACATAGCAATAATGCTAATGGCAAATAATCGTCAATTGGTGCCACATCATTAGTATCATTAGTAGTGTCTCCGGGAAAACCTTCTTGCGCCATAGCTAAAAAAGGGAGTACTAAAAAAACGATACTATACGCTTTTTGAAGTTTTGAGGTCTTTGTGTTTCGTTTCATATTATTGAATGATTATTTTTTTAATACTAGTTTTTCCTTGGTTGGTTAACTCCACAAAATACAACCCTTGTGTTAGGATACTATTTGGTGTAATAGTAACTGTGTTTTGAGCTTCAATTTTTGTTTGATACAACGTTTGACCAATAGTATTAATCATTTTTACGGTAACTTCGCCTGTGATAATACTTGGCAAGGCAATGTTAAACTGGTTGTTCGTCACCGGATTAGGATAAATCACTATGTTATCTGCATTAAAATCTGGATTGTTTAACGCATTGTTTCTAAATACAATTTTAAAACGGTTGGTGCTATACGAAAGCGCATCGGCTGTAGTTACAAATGCAATATCTGTTGTTGCTGTATTTGCCAAAGCAGTATATTGATTGAGGTAGGCATCTACTAAAAATGGAGTTGAGGCTGGGTCAAAATTATTGAAATGAGTTCTGAAAGTGTAGTTTTTATTGGCTTGAAATTGCTGAAGTTGAACCGATAATACATCAATAGTTGCCATTTGCGGTCTGGCATCAATGGCTAAACTAACATTGCTGTTAAAGAAAGAAAGGTTTTCTGCTCCTGAGCTCAGCTTGATTACATCACCATTTTCGATAGCGTTTGTAAATTGGCTATCAAAGACTGTTACTGCTGCATCAATAGGATAGGCGCCTAAAGCCAATTCGCTGGTTTGATATACTTGTAATTCTAAACGAGATAAGTTTGGTGTCGCAGTTCTGTAAAAGTTATTGATATTGGTTCCTAATTTATCCGATTCGTTAAAGGTTATGGATCCCGCAGTTCCCAAAGTGGTGTTTTTTACAAAAAAAGCTTGCCCCGGTTGAATGTATTTGTTTACGCCTGAAGCTCCGTTACTAGATCCTGTTGAAGCACTAAACGCTACATAACCCCCTCTATTCTCTGCAGTCCCCATATTGGAATCCCAAACAATATAAGCATCTGTTAAACCTGATTTGGTTAATGACTCCCAATTTACGGTATTCACATACGGGTTTCCTATTAAACTATATCCAGCAGTGGTGCTGTTGCTCGTGTTGTTAATTGGGGCAGGAGAGGTACTGCTACTAAAAGTTGCAGTACCTGTAGTTACAGTTCCTGTAGCGGATAGCGTTATAGGAGCGTTCATATTTGGCTGTGATGCTTGTGAAATTAATGAAGGCGTTCTATCGCCACGAATCAATAGAAGGTAGCCTTGCATGGCGTTGAGGTTAGTAGCATTTGTGTTAGCAATAGACGCCCAACCCGAACCCGTTGACTTTTGGTTATTGTAGGTGTATAAAGAGGGGTTTCCAGATGTTGTGGTATCAAACCCGTTCGAACCAGTTGTAGAACCTGTAATGTGAGTACTTAATTTCCAGTTGTTACTAATATAATCATCGGTAGTTACACTTGGTGTTAAAAGTCTAAAAGCTCTTCTACCTTGTGCAATGTAACGTTGTACGGTTACTTTTCCTGATATGCTTCCTAATACGGGAGCAATTACTGCCGAGCCAGAAGCATTGGAAACTAAGGTGAGGTTGTTGTTGGCATTTAGCGTTCCTGAAGAAATTGTTAAAGCACCAGTTACAGAAATTCTGTTATTCAACAGACTTGTGCCTGAATGTGCTAAAGAAAAGTTTTTGGTGTTTATTGTGTTTGAACCTGCAACTGTAACAGGACCTGAAAAACTCAGTGTTCCGTCGGAATTGTTTAGGTTCCCGTTGTTTGTTAAAGTGCCTCCGCCGTAGTCAATAGTGACAGCGCCAGTGGTAACGAGACTAGCACCGCTACTAACATTGAGGGCTGCTTGAGAAAAGGAACTACTGACTGATAAAAGCAGAAGCACCGCAATAAAAAATGGAGAGTTTTTTTTCATTATTATTAATTGTGTTATTATTATTTTGCAAATTTAAATTCTATTGCAGTTTTTGAGGTATTAAAAAAAGACCGTGATAGCTAAAAATCGATATTTTTTTATAATGTGCTTTTTAGACACCCTTTTCGGCAAAAAGTTTCTATTGGCGGGGGAGTTGGTTACCATTAAGCGATTAAATTTCTTACAAAAATTGGGAAAGCTACTAGAGGAAACTCAACTGCATGGGGGTGTAGAGGCTTAATGGTTTCGGTCAAAAATAGTTGGTTTGTTCTGTTTTTATTTTTAATATGGAGATAGGTTTTGGTTCCCAATATTGTAAGGTAGAATATTGTTGGATTAGGAGCTACTGCCACGGTATTTATTTATGATCGATATGGAAAATTAATCAAGCAAATCAGTCCAACAGGGCAGGGCTGGGATGGAACTTTTAATGGTCAGCCGTTGATTTCTTCTGACTATTGGTTTACAGTAGATTATTCTGAACCGCTATCGGGTGAACGTAAAACGTTCCGTTCGCACTTCACATTGAAAAGGTAATTTATTATAACAAACTAAAAACGGCTAAAAGTAATTTTAGCCGTTTTTGGTTTTAGTTTTCTTTCTAGATGAAATCTCGAATCATTTGCTGGAAGATTATGAGCGGTTTTTGGACTTTTTTGAGAATAAAAAAACGGCTAAAATTTCTTTTAGCCGTTTTTGGTTTTAGTAGCGGGAACAGGACTCGAACCTGTGACCTTCGGGTTATGAGCCCGACGAGCTGCCTACTGCTCTATCCCGCGATGTTTCGAGTGCAAATTTACAACAAAATTCTATATTTTTAATAATATAATTGAAAAATGTTTTATTTCATCTATTGACTTGATATGATTACCTTTGCAAAAATTAAAAAGCAGTAAATGTCACATAAAGC